>SKZJ01000315.1 GCA_007127425.1 Wenzhouxiangella sp. | reverse complement strand
GCGGGCGACCCGCTGCGTTTCGGCTCGCTCATTTGGAATAACCAAACCACGCTCGCCGAAGCCGCACCGGGTCATCCCGCAAAGGCTCCGTCGCGCCCGCGCAGAGTTGTTCAGAGGTTCCCTAGTAGCCCACTTGCAGCAAGCGATCGGCAATTGCATTCAAGGTGGGTTTTCGGATTTGGTGCTTCGAATTTCGAGTTTGCAGTTTATTTTCACCGCCTCGTCATCGCCGCGGTCAGAATCAGCCGCACCGCTTCCTCGAACGGCATATCGACCGGCTCGCACCATTCCTTCGGGATGAAGAGGGTATAGCCGGCGATCTGGTAACTCAGCGGCAGGTAGACCGCGACTTCGCCTTCCTTGCCGAAGGGCAGGGCGGAGAAATCCTCGCGGGTGATGAACCCCAGTAACGCAATCTTGAGTTCGGGGTGGCGGACCAGTACGACCTGGTTGAACTTGCCCTTGTCGTCGCCGGAGAAGTACTCGACGAAATCCTTGGTGGCGCGGTAGACGGATTTGACCACCGGCATGCGGTCGAGGATGGCCTCGCCGAAGTCGATCAACTTGCGAAACAGCAGCACCTGGCTGAGCAGGCCGATGGCAATCACGATAGCGATGCCGCCGACCAGGCCCATGCCGCGCACGTACCAGTTCTCGGGCAGGATGGCCTCGATCATGCCGCCGATGCCGCCTTCGGCCAGGCCGGCCAGCCAGAACATGATCAGCAGGGTCAGGGCGATCGGGATGATGGTCGCCAGCCCCTTGAAGAACAGGCGCACGAGGGTGCCCACGATGTCGGTCGCGTGGTGATGCTCAGAGCTCATCGATCTTCCGTCTGAGTTGTTCGCGCTGGTCGATGACGATGCGCTCAAGCGTTTCAATGCGCTCGCGCAGTTCGCTTTCGAGCCGGTCGAAGCGCTCCTGGTCGACACCGTCGCGATGGCGCGACTCGAACCAGTAGCGCGAGACTGCAACGATGCCGATGATTGCGGCGATGGCCACCATGGCTGAAAACAGGTTCATAAGTGTCGATACCTCCAGGAAGACTGGGTCAAATGGCTTCATGGCCCGTTTCGGGCAGTTCCGAGCGGCGCCGGTCGGGTTCCAGCAATGCGTCGCTGCTGATTCTTTCCATCAGGTGACAAAGGCAGTCCTGACGAATGATGCGCTCCTCGGTCGTCAGCATCGCGGGCATCAGCGGTCTGCTGGTCACGATATCGCCATCGCGAATCGAAAACCACTCCCTGGAGACGTCGCGGCCCTCGTGGGTGATCGCCACCAGGGGCAGGCCGGCATCGTCGTTGATGTGACCCAGGCGCGTGCCGGGCGGAAGTTCCTCGAAGTTGAGCCTGTCGAGGTCGGAGCGCAGTACCAGCGAGGAACCGTCCGGGGTGAAGCTGAAGGAGCGGTCGTCAGCGACGTTGACGGTGGCCACCATCTCGTAGAGCTCGATGTTTTCCGGCGATGGCGGTCCGTCCGGGATCTGATCGAGATTGAGGATGGTGTCCAGGTAGGTCATGGCGTGATCGGTGCCGTCGAGCCGGTGGGGTGGACCGCATTCGAGCGTCACCGCTGGACAGAATTCGCCGAAGGCCATGGACTGGACACCGCGTGGCCGAGAGAAGTAGATTACCGTGCGCGAGAACATCGACGCCAGTCGCAACGATTGCGGTCCGATGTGGTTGATGGCGGCGTAGTGGGGGTTCTCCCCGCTGTTGTTGTGAATATCGATGCTGGCCAAGGGGCGCAGTTCACGCACATGCCGGGTAATCTCGGCGAACATCTCGTGCCAGGGCGAGTCCCCGGTATCCGCCCCGGGCCAGCAGCGGTTGAAGTCGGGTTGGTCGGTCAGTTTGCGCTGACGGCGCGAGGCGGCGCGCACGTTGGCAATGAACAGGATCATGCTGCGTGGCAGCGGGTCGCGCAGGTAGCGACCCTTGAGCAGCCGACGTACCGCATCCCAGCCCGAGATCTCGTTGCCATGCTGCAGCACCGAGACGAACAGCGGTTGCGGCCTGCGTCCGGACAGGTGAATCAGGGTCGGCGCCTGCAGCATGTCGTGCAGGTGGGTGGCCGGACAGTCCAGAAGTCCGTCGGGCAGGTGGTCGAGCATGACCGGTTGCATAATTACTCCAGCAGGGGCAAGCCCAATAAACTACCCTGTTGGGGCGATACTGAAAAGCCCTGTTCACGCGGGGCTTGAATCGCCGGACGCTCATCCCCATCCGCAGCATTTTCGGGCTGCGGAGCCCAGACAACGATAACGAGGCTGAACGGATGCTAAAAGCCAGGGAACTGACTCGCCGATTCGGTCCGCTGCTGGCGGTCGACCGACTTTCATTCGAGGTGGAACCGGGAACCGTGCTCGGGTTTCTCGGGCCCAACGGGGCCGGGAAGTCGACGACCATGAAGATGCTGACGGGATTTCTCGCGCCGACCTCCGGTACCGCGGAGATCCTGGGGCACGATATTTGTCGTGATTCGTTGGCTGCGCGCCGGGTGATGGGGTACCTGCCCGAGGGGGCGCCCCTTTACGGAGAGCTGACCGTGGCGCAATTCCTGGCATTTACCGCCGAGGCACGCGGTTTTCGCGGGGAGGAGCGGGCCCGACGGGTAAATCGTGCGGTTGAGAGACTGGAACTGGGTTCGGTGATGGGGCAGACCATCGAGACCCTGTCGAAAGGCTTCAAGCGACGCGTCGGCCTTGCCCAGGCCATCCTCCACGATCCGCCGGTGCTGATTCTCGACGAACCGACCGACGGACTCGACCCCAACCAGAAACACCAGGTGCGAAGCCTGATTCGCGAGATGTCGCCTGAACGCATCATCGTGATTTCCACGCATATTCTCGAGGAGGTCGATGCCTTGTGTACGCGCGCGATGATCATTGCCAACGGTCGCCTGCTGGCCGACGACACGCCGCGAGGATTGCTCGGCCATTCGCGCTATCACAATGCCGTCAGCCTTGAGTTGAACGAGCTCGATCGCGCCGCCTCCCGGCTGGGCGAGTTGCCGGAAGCGCGCGAGGTCGAGATCCGTCGCGGCCGGTTGACGGTGTTTCCCTCGGGGCAGGGCGATCTGTTCCGTGCGGTCGGCAAGGTCATCGACGAGGAGGGCTGGAAGGTGAGCCACGTTCAACTTGAGTCGGGCCGACTCGATGAAGTGTTTCGCACGATCACCCGCAAGGAGGCCGCATGAGTGCAGCCAACATCCTCGTCGTGATGCGGCGCGAACTGGCCAGTTACTTCGCCACCCCGGTCGCCTACGTGTTCATCGTCATCTTCCTGGTGATGTCGGCCGCTTTCGCCTTTCATCTCGGAGGCTTCTACGAGCGCGAGATCGCCGACCTCCAGCCGTTCTTCCGCTTTCACCCGTGGATTTACCTGTTCCTGGTGCCGGCGGTCGGCATGCGGCTGTGGGCCGAGGAGCGCAAGTACGGCACCATCGAGTTGCTGTTGACCTTGCCGATCACCGCAGCCGAAGCGGTCATCGGCAAATTCGTTGCCGCCTGGCTGTTCGTCGGCCTGGCGCTGGCGCTGACCTTTCCGATGTGGATCACGGTCAACGTACTCGGTAACCCGGACAACGGCGTGATCGTTGCCGGCTACATCGGCAGTTGGCTGATGGCCGGAGGGTTCCTGGCCATCAGTGCCTGCTTGTCGGCGACAACTCGGAACCAGGTCGTGGCCTTTATTCTTTCAGTCGTGGTCTGTTTCGGTTTCCTGTTGTCGGGGTTGCCGATCGTCCTCGACCTGTTCCGTGGCTGGTTGCCGCAGGCCCTGGTCGACGGCATCGCCAACCTCAGTTTCCTGATGCATTTCGACTCGATCTCGCGCGGGGTGATCGACCTGCGCAATATCATTTACTTCACGCTGGTCATCGGGTTCTGGCTTCTCGCCAACCGGATCGTGCTGGAAATCAGGAAGGCGGACTGACATGAAGAATATCTACAGCGCAAGTGCACTGGTCTTTCTCGCCCTGCTGTTCCTGGCCCTGACCATTTTGTCCGGGGCCGCCATCAAGGGGGCGCGGCTGGATCTGACCGAGCAGAAGCTCTACACGTTGAGCGAGGGAACGATCAACCTGCTCGGCGCAATCGAAGAGCCCATCACGCTGGAGTTCTATTTCAGCGAGGAGACCAGCGGTGACCTTCCCATGGTGCGCAATTTCGCGCGTCGGGTGCAGGAACTGCTTGATGAAATGGTGGAGCGCTCCGATGGCCAGTTGCGAGTTCGTCGTATCGATCCGCGACCTTTTTCCGAGGAAGAGGACCAGGCCGACCGTTACGGACTGGAGGGTATTCCGGTCGGTGCGGCCGGGGAGAATCTTTACCTGGGTATCGTCGGCACCAACATGGTCGACGGGCTTGAGGTGGTCCCGTTCATCTCGCCGGCCCGCGAAGCATTCCTCGAGTACGAGCTGGCCCGTATGATCTATATTCTCAGCCAGCCGGACCGTCCTCGCGTGGGACTGTTGAGCGGCTTGCCGATGGACGGGCGCCTCGACATGCAGACGGGGCAACAGCGGGAGCCCTGGGCCATTCGCGAACAGGTCGGGGAGATGTTCGAGGTTGAATCCATCGAAACGTCGGACGACGCCCTGCCTGCCGATATCGATGTGCTGGTGCTCGTGCATCCGGCCGATCTGTCCGAAGAGATGCTGCGCGACATCGACCGCTTCGTCCTAGATGGCGGTCGCTTGCTCGCCTTCGTCGACCCGTACTCCGAGTCCGATCCGGGGCCGAATCCCGCCGACCCGGCCGCGGCGATGACGATGGATCGCACATCTTCACTCGACGAACTGTTCGAGGCCTGGGGCGTCGAGTTTGCTACGGATGTTTTCGTGGCCGACCTGGGGCAGGCGCTGCAGGTGGCCTTGCAGACCGGGCAGCGCCCGGTGCGTCACCCGGCGATCATCGGCGTGACCGCCGAGAACATGAATCGTGACGACGTGGTGACCGGCGAGCTCGATGCGATCAACCTGGCCAGCCCGGGCTACCTGGCGCTGGCCGAGAACAGTCCGCTGGAACTCGAGCCGTTGCTGATGTCCAGCGCCAATGCCGGTCTGCTCGATACCGAACGGTTGCGCTTTCTCGAGGATCCCGGTGAACTGATCGCGGAGGTGGCCCCGACCGGCGAACACTACGTGCTGGCGGCGCGCCTGAGCGGCGAAGTGGCCAGCGCATTTCAGTCGGGCAATGGCGAGTCCCCGAACTCCGGGGTGCTCAATGCTATCGTGGTGGCCGATACCGACCTGCTGGCCGACCGTTACTGGGTTCAGCGCCAGCGATTCTTCGGTACCAGCATCCTGGATCCATTCGCCGGTAATGGTGATTTCGTCATCAATGCCATCGACAATCTCCTCGGCAATGCCGACCTGATCAGCGTGCGCAGCCGTGCCACAGGCAATCGTCCATTCACGCTGGTGGAGTCGCTCAGGCGCGAGGCCGAGCAGAACCTGCTGGCCACCGAGCAGCGCCTGGAAGCCGAGCTGGAAGAAGCCGAGCGCCGATTGACGGAGTTGCAGCAGGCGCGAGGTGATACCGACTTGAGCGTGCTGACGCCCGAACAGGAAGCCGAGCTGGATCGATTCATGGAACAGCGCATAGAGATTCGCCAGCAATTGCGCCAGGTGCGGCGCGATCTTGATCGCGACATCGAGGCGCTGGGTACGCGGGTCAAGGCGGTCAACATCGCCCTGATGCCGGCGCTGGTGACCGTGCTGGCCCTGTTCATGGCCTGGCGCCGGCGACGCAAAGCAAGGGCTGCGGTCAAGGGGGAGGGATGAATCCGAAGGTTGTGCTCGGCCTGGGATTTTTGGCCCTGGTGATGTTGACGCTGGCCTTGATGCTCGGGCGTGAACTGTCGGCGCCCGAACAGCAACACGAGGAGCCGATGGTGCCGGGGCTGCGCGACCGGATCAATGATATCGAGGCGATCGACGTTGTTGGGCCCGATGGCGAGATCGTGGTGACGCTCAGGCGGGAAAGGGACCGATGGCGGGTGCGGGAGAAGTCAGGCTTCGAAGCGGACTTCAGGTTGATCCACGACCTGCTGCGGGACCTGGCCGAGGCGCGCCGTGTCGACGAGCGGACCAGTAATCCGGACTGGTATCCCCGCCTGGGTGTCGCCGAGCCGGGTGTGGCGGGTAGCGAGGGAGTGCTGCTGCGTTTCCCCGACACCGGCTTGCCGGAAGTAATCATCGGCAACACCGATCCGGCCGGCATTGGTCGTTTTGCGCGACTGCACGGGGAGGAAAAAAGTTGGCTCATCGACCGCGCCCCGGAGGTTCCGAACACCATGCTGGAGTGGCTGGAGAGCGCCATCATGGACATTCCGGCCAGCCAGCTGGCCGAGGTCACCGTCCGTCATTCCGATGGCGATATCGTCCGCCTGCGACCGGTCGGCGACGACCATGGTCAGTGGGTGCTGCTGGATGTGCCGGAAGGTCGCGAGGCCGTGTCGGACTGGGAAATTCGGCCGGTGGCCAGTTCGCTGGCTGCGCTCAGCCTGCGTGATGTTCGGCCGCACGAATCCGTGCCCGATGACGCCGTACGTGCACTGTTTCGAACCATCGACGGTTTGAATTTCGTTGCCAGCCTGTTCGAGGACGAAGAGGGTCATTGGGTGAATTTCAGCGTCAGTGCCGAAATCACGGCCCTGGCCGACGAGGAAATGGATGAAGAGGCCACCGAACTGGCCATCGACGCCGCCGCGGTCGACGGGCGCCTGTCTCCGTGGCAATTCCGGATTCCGGAAAACCGCTACAACGACATGACCCGCCGGCTGGAGGACTTGCTGGTCGCAAGCGACGGTTGACTCAGGGCTTGAGCAGCCCGGGGTTGATTGCTGCGAACAGGGTAGCCAGTTCCTCCAGGAAATCTCCCAGAGCCGTGGATTTTCGCCAGACCATGGCGATCTTGCGACTGGGGCCGGGCTTAGCAAAAGGGCGCGTCACCAGGTTGTCGGTGTGAGCGACGGGCGGCTTGACCGCGAGCGCAGGCATCAGGGTAATGCCGGTATTGGCCGCCACCATCTGTCGCAGCGTTTCCATGCTGGTGGCGTGGAAATCGAGCTGCTCGTGCGCGCCGGTCAATTGACAAACCTCCAGCGCCTGCTCTCGCAGGCAGTGGCCGTCCTCGAGCAGCATCAGTTCCTGGTTTTCAAGATCGGACAGCTGAATCTGCTGGCGATCACACAGCGGGTGATGCTCCGGCAGCGCCAGCAGAAACGGCTCTTCAAAAAGCTCACGTACATGCAGGCCTTCATGGCTGATGGGCAGGGCCAGCAGGCCGGCATCAAGCCGCCCCTGATCCAGCATCTCCAGCACCTGCTCGGTCTTTTCCTCGAACAGTCTCAGCGTCAGCCGCGGAAACTCCTGGCGAATGCGGGGCACGACATGCGGCAGGAGGTAGGGGGCAAGTGTCGGAAAGATTCCGATGCGCACCGTGCCGCTGTGCGGATCCCGCGAGCGCCGCGCAATGGCCCGCATGGCGTCGATTTCGGCCAGGATCGTGCGGGCCCGTTCGACGACCTCCTCGCCCACGGCGGTCAGCATGACCTGGCGCGGGTTGCGCTCGACCAGTTGCACGCCAAGTTCTTCTTCCAGCTTGCGGATCTGGGTGCTCAGGGTGGGTTGGCTGACGTGGCAGCGCTCGGCCGCACGCGAAAAATGGCGCACTTCGGCCAGCGTGACCAGGTATTGGACGGCACGGATATTCATAGATGAATTCTATCGGATCGATGGGGGCATCTGTGGTTGTTCGATGAGGTTTTGTACTTCAAGAGGGCCGGACCGGGACTCATCCGTGTATCGGACATGCATTCGGGAAACGCATCAAGGCGATTGTCAGAATCAATTTGTGAACCGGCGGCTTTGCCCCTACATAAGTTGAGCGGACGCGCAGTAACGCGTCCCTTTTTTATGCCCGTTTGAACCCAATAAAAGGAGAAGTTTCAAGATGTTGACGATTGGTGACAAGTTCCCCAACTACAAGCTGAAAGCCACTGTCGATACGCAAATGGAGTCAGCCTTCACCGAGATCGAGAACAGCAGCTACGAAGGCAAGTGGCAGCTTGTGTTCTTCTACCCGAAGGACTTCACCTTTGTCTGCCCGACCGAGATCAAGGCCTTCAGCGACCTGTCCGACGAGTTTGCCGATCGTGACTGCCAGGTCCTGGCCGCCAGCACCGATACCGAGTTCGTGCACCTGGCCTGGCGTCAGCATCATGATGAGCTGAAGGACCTCAAGATCCCGATGCTGGCTGACGTCAAGCGGGAACTGAGCGCGGAGCTGGGCATTCTGCACCCGGAAGAGGGTGTGGCCAACCGTGCAACTTTCCTGGTCGATCCGCAGGGCATCATTCGTCACGTCTCGGTGACCGACATGAGCGTTGGTCGCAACCCGAAGGAAGTGCTGCGCATTCTCGACGCGCTGCAAACCGACGAGCTGTGCCCCTGCAACTGGCAGCCGGGCGACGACGTCCTCAAGGCGGCCTGATTGGGCTCACCAATCAGGCCGTCCCGGAAAGCCATGCCCCCGGCATGGCTTATCCGGGACCTCCCACGCAGCAAAGCCGCGCTTCAGGCGCGGCTTATCCTGAAGATCTGACCCGAGAATTCCGCACCCTGAACCCGCGAGGCATTTTTCATGAGTATTGATACGATCAAACAACGAATTCCCGATTACGCCAAGGATCTGCGCATCAATATCGGCAATGTGCTCGACCCGGAGCGCGCCGACGGCATGAGCGCCGACCAGATTTTCGGAACGGCGCTGGCCACGGCACGTGCCAGCCGGAACGCGGAACTGATCGCCCTGATTGAATCCGAGGCGTCCCAGCATCTGGACGAAGCCTGGATGAATGCATCACGTGCGGCCGCGGCGATCATGGGCATGAACAATATCTACTACCGTTTCATCCACCTCGCTTCGAATGAGGAATACGGCAAGCTGCCGGCCCGGCTGCGCATGAGCGTTATTGGCAACCCCGGTATCGACAAGGCCGATTTTGAGCTGATGTCGCTGGCTGTTTCTGCCATCAACGGCTGCGGTATGTGTATTGACAGCCATGAACGGGTCCTGAAGCAGGCCGGTGTTTCATCTGAAGTGATCCAGCACGCGGTCCGTATCGCGTCGGTCATCCATGGCGTTGCCGCAGTGATGGATGCGGAACAGGCAGTTGGCGTGCAAGCGGCCGCCTGAACCATTGAATCCTCCAGCGGTTGAAGGTGCCCCAAACCTCAACCTGCATTCGGCCCTGCTCACGCGGGGCCGTTTTTTTTCTGAGACCGCTATACTTGGCCCCATGAGCGAAAAAACATCGAGAATTGAGCAATCTTGCACACGGATCACCAAGCTGGTGTTTCCCCATGACACCAATCCCATCGGTACGCTTTATGGCGGTACGGCGCTGCACTGGATGGACGAAGCTGCTTTCCTGACCGCTACACGTTACGCACGTTGCCAGGTAGTGACTGTCTCGATGGACCGGGTCGACTTCAAGGTACCCATCCCCGAAGGCGCCATCGTAGAGTTGGTGGGGGAGGTCGTGCGCGTGGGTCGCAGTTCGATGACCGTCAATGTGAAAATCCTGCAGGAAGACGCCCGTACCAGTACCCAGGAACTGGCCATCGAGGGAACGTTGGTGATGGTGGCGGTGGACGACGCCATGAAGCCGGTCAGCCTGGACTGACCGTTCCTGTCCCACCGCTCACCGAGCCGAACCGCGCCACCGTATCGCGCACGGCCGATTCAAGCCCTTCTCCACGTCCGATCAGATCGCCACCGACTAGCACGGCGCAGTCCGGTCCGTACTGGCGGGCAATTTCCGGGGCCTGTTCCAGTGTCTTGCCGCCGCCGGTGCAGGGCAGGCTGGGGCGCAGGGTTCCGAGCGGGCCGGCCAATGCCGCGCAGGTGGCTGCTTCATCGCTGGCGTGGTGGGAAGTGATTCGTCCGCCGCTGCCGGGAAAAATGCTGATGTCGGCACCGGCCAGGCGTACCAGTGTGCCCAGCAGCACGGGCGTGGCGATACCGTGGTCAGCCGCTTCGGTGAAAACGCCGGCCACGGCGGGGTGGGCCAGCCACATCAGACCGTGTTCTCGAGCGGCTGTCGCGGCCGTCTCCAGCCCGACGACCCACGGGCACATCACCACACCGCCCAGTCCAAGTTGTGCGACGTGATCCAGTTGATGATGCAAGTGTGAGCCGCTGCCGGCGACATGCGGCAGGTACAGGCATTGGTGGCCGCTTTTTTGTGACGCATTATCAATAGCTTCTGAACATAAAGTGATGCGTTTTCTGAATTCACCGATCTCTCTTTCGACGAGGTTCTGGTCGTCCTTGACGATGTCGCCGCCGGCACCGGCGAAGCGCTCGGCCAGACGGGCGAGATCGGCGGGATCCGATCCGCGCGGCTTGAGTACCGTCATCAACAGCGCGCGATCGTCGATGCCGGTCCAGGCGCGAATGCCGGGAATGCCGGCCGCCGGGCCGGGCAGGGCGGCGAGCAATGTCTCGGACAGGGCCAGGTCGACCAGGCGAATGCGAGGATAGAACGATACGTTGCCGTAAACCAGGTGGAGCAGCTGGCCGACCTGGCCGCTGGCGAGCTCGGCCGGGTACCGGAGCTCCAATTGCCAATGCTGGGCATCGAGTTCCGTGACCGACAGGATACGGCCAAGCAGCCGCTCGGCGATGGGCTCCGGAATGAGCGAGCGAGTCAGCTCCAGGCTTTGCTCGCGGGCGATGTTCTCCGCCAACTCTTCCGGATCGCGATCCGGTCGGGTCGCGATGTAGGTGGCTTTTATGAAATCTGTGTCCATGCCTGGGCTACCGTGGCTCGCGAATGCGGTCGGGATGGCTTTCAGTTGCAGCCTTGGCCGGCGTGGGCCTGCAGAAGCCAACTCGCAACTGACCCAGCTTACAATAGCGCATTCAGACCACTTCAGAAACTCATCCATGACAGCCAATACGCGCGTTCTCACCGGAATTACCACGACCGGGACTCCGCATCTGGGCAACTACGTCGGCGCGATCAAGCCGGCGATTGCAGCCAGTCGTGACGCCGACACTGACTCGTTCTACTTTCTTGCCGATTACCATGCGCTGGTCAAGTGCGAGGACCCGCACCGGGTCAGGCAATCGACGCTGGAAATTGCCGCGACCTGGCTGGCGCTGGGCCTGGATACCAGTCGCTCGGTGTTCTATCGCCAGTCCGATATCCCGGAGATTCCCGAGCTGACCTGGCTGCTCACCTGTGTGACGGCCAAGGGGTTGATGAATCGTGCGCACGCCTACAAGGCGGCGGTCGATGAGAATGCCAAAACCGGGGAGGATCCGGATTACGGCATCACCATGGGGCTGTTTTGCTACCCGGTGCTGATGGCCGCCGACATCCTGATGTTCAACGCCCAGCGCGTCCCGGTCGGCAAGGATCAGGTGCAGCATCTTGAGATGGCGCGCGATATTGCCCAGCGCTTCAATCACCGCTACGGCGATCATTTTGTGCTTCCCGAGGCCGAGGTGGACGAGCATGTCGCCACGCTGCCGGGAACGGACGGCCGCAAGATGTCGAAGAGTTACGACAACACCATTCCGCTGTGGCTGCCGGAGAAGAAGCTCAGGAAGGCGATCATGAAGATCAAGACCAACTCGCTCGAGCCTGGCGAGCCGAAGGATCCGGACAACGCCGCGGTGTACTCGGTCTACGCTGCCTTCGCGACGCCGGCCCAGCGTCAAGCCATGCGGAAGGCCTTTGCCGACGGCATTGCCTGGGGCGAGGTCAAGCAGCAATTGTTCGAACTGATCAATGCCGAACTGGAAGCGCCGCGTGAACGCTACGAGGCGCTGATCAACAACCCGGAGAAAGTCGAGAAGGAATTGCGGCGTGGTGCCGAGCGCGCCCGCGAGATTTCCCGCTCCTTTATCGCCGAGTTGCGCGGGGCCGTCGGCATTCAGGGCCTCGGATGAGTGTTCGGGTGATCGAGTGGTCGCCGCGTGAGCTGATAGTGGCCGGTGGCGGTATCTTCCCGGTACGTCACGCCTGGTGTGTGGGTCGCAACTATGCCGAACATGCCCGCGAGATGGGCGCCGACCCGCGTGCCGGGTCGCCGGTTTTTTTCAGCAAGCCGGCAACGGCGCTGGGCAACGACCGGACGGTCCGGTACCCCGACCGGACAGAATCGCTGCATCACGAGGTGGAACTGGTGGTGCTGCTGAAGGCCGGCGGACGCCACCTGCAACCCGAGCAGGCCGGGAACTGCATTTATGGCCACGCCGTCGGCGTTGATTTGACCCGGCGCGATGTGCAGACGCGCGCCAAGCAGGCCGGGCATCCATGGGAAATGAGCAAGGGCTTCGATCAGTCGGGGCCGGTCGGCGCTGTTCTGCCACTGTCACAGGGAGGGCCTGTGGCCGATGACGTGATCGAATTGCAGGTCAACGGCATGGTGCGTCAGCAGGCCGTTCTCGGCGACATGATCTGGCCGGTCGCCGAATTGCTGGCGCGGCTGTCCGAAGAGGTGACCCTGTATCCGGGCGATGTCATCTTTACCGGGACGCCGGCTGGTGTCGACAGCCTGGTGCCCGATGATCGCGTGACCGCTCGCATTGGCCCCCTGCCGGAATTGTCCTTCACCGTTCATGCCGGGGGCCATGACTGACGAGGTACTATCGTTGCCGGTCGTCTTTCTGGTTGCCGTCGGCAGCGCGTTGGGCGGCATGGCACGGTACAGTCTGGGCGTGCTGATCGACCGACGGCACGATGGCAATTGGCCGGCCGGAACGCTGACTGTCAATATTTCCGGAGCCCTGTTGATCGGGCTGGTGGCTGCGATCCTCAGTGGCAGCAAGGACGAGCCAATGCTCTGGGCCTTGCTGGTCACCGGATTTCTCGGCAGTTACACAACTGTTTCCGCCTTCAGTCTCCAGACGTTGCTCCTGGCAAGAAAGGGCCGACCAGGCCTGGCGCTTGCGCATGTCGGGCTGTCGACAGCAGGCTGCCTGGTGGCTGCTGCGATCGGGCTGGTGATGGGGAACTTCATGCTGGAGCGGGTCGCCTGATCATGCGACGTGGTGATGTTCTGATTCTGGTCGCCGTCGGTGCCGGCAGCCTGGCCGGCGGTCTTTGTCGCTACCTGGTTTCGTTACCATGGGCCGGGCAGGGCAGTGACGGCTTTCCCTGGCCCACGCTGCTGGCCAATGTCGTCGGCTGCGGCCTGATCGGTTTCTGGTTTGCCCTGTGTGCCGCCGGGGGCGGCTGGTATACGTCCCCGCGTGTGCAGGCGGCGGTGATGTCTGGCTTCTGCGGTGGCCTGACCACGTTTTCGATCTTCAGCCTGGAGACGCTGACCTTGCTGGAGTCCGATGCATGGATGCTGGCAGTGATCTATGTGATGGCCTCGTTAGTGCTCTGGCTGTTCGCCGCCTGGGCCGGCTTTATCGCCGGTTGTCATCTCCTGGACAGAAGGACCCTGGAAAAGCCATGCAAGTGACGGTTGTTGTCGATATCCTGATTCTCCTGCCGGTCGTCGGTTTCATGTTGTGGCTGTTCTGGTTTTCCGCACCACCGGGCCGGCAACGCCGACTGCGCAATGCCGATATCCTGCTGGCCGTGGCGGCCTGCCTGCTGGCTGCCGTGGTGTTCGCAGCCCTGCACACCTGGCTGGACATGGAGGGCATGGACCAGAGTATTATTGTCGTGGCCGTTTCCTATCTTACGTTCATCATGGCCATGGGCGTGTGCTGGCTGGTCAGGTGGCGCCTGCAGGTCGGAAAAACGCCGCGGGAGAACGTGACCCCTCGCTGCGGCTGAGCGATATGATCGCCGCCGCAAGCTGAATGACCCCAGTGGCCAACTAGAGGAGCTCGAGCCTTGAATTCTGAAACATCCCGATCGATCGAGGCCTTGTTGCAGTTTCTCAAGCAGGCCGGCATGGAAGGCCTGATCAATCCCGCGGTGGCGCGGTCGCGTCGCAATGCCATCGCCCAGTTGTCCGGGGAATTGACG
>SKZJ01000130.1 GCA_007127425.1 Wenzhouxiangella sp. | reverse complement strand
GCGGTAGCCGGCATCGGCCAGGCCGGTGCAGACCCGTTCGGCCAGTTCCCTGAAGTAGTCGGCGTGACAATCGGGCTGATAGTCGTCGGACAGGATCATGCCGTTGTCCTGGTCGGAGCCGGCGATCTGTTCGTTGCGCGCCTGGGAGCCGGCAACGACGAAGAGATAGGCCACCGGTGCAGACCCGATGTCCTGTTCGGCCAGGATCAGCAACCGCCGGGCAACGGCTCGACCCACCTGGCTCACGACATTGGAAATTCCGGCCGTGCCGGCATCGCGCGACTGCAGCGCGAGCATCATCTCGGCCAGGTCTTTCGCCACGCCAGTCAACGCCCGACTGTCAACGGCATTGTCGATGTGATCGAGCAATCTTTCGGCTTCCGGCAAGGCGCCGGGGACATGATCGGCATCCGGCACTGAGGCACCCTCCCGACTCCAGGCGAGTCCAATATGTCACGTTAGCAGGGGCGTAGACAAGGCGCGCTAAGACTTTGGTCGGGGTTCGGCGGACCGGGCTAATCCGGCTGCTATGATGACCGTTTTCGCCGCAACAGTCTGCCAAGGAAGACGGCCGAGGGTGTTTTCAGCCACGCTCATCATTCTCGTTTCGCTGGCCTACGTGGCGTTGCTCTTCCTGGTTGCCTGGTGGGGTGATCGCCGTTCCGTGCAGGGACGGCCGCTGTTCTCGCAGCCGGTGATCTACTCGTTGTCGCTGGCCGTCTACTGCACCTCCTGGACCTTCTACGGGGCGGTCGGCCAGGCCGCCACCACCGGCTGGGATTTTCTGCCGGTCTACCTCGGCCCCCTGCTGGTGTTTGCCGTCTTCGGCGGTTTCGTGTTGCGCGTGGTGCGCATCAGCAAGGAACAGAACGTCACCTCGATCTCCGACTTCCTGGCCTCGCGTTTCGGCAAGACCCAGCGCCTGGCCGTACTGGTCACCGTGGTTGCGGTACTGGGAGTGCTGCCCTACATCGCCCTGCAGCTCAAGGGCATCGCCATGGGTTTCAACCTGCTTACCAGCAGCCCCGACACGGCAATGGTCATCCCGGAACAGCCGGGTCCGATTCTCGATACCGCGTTGTTGATCGCACTCTTGCTGGCCGTCTTCACCATCCTCTTCGGCACCCGTCAACTGGATGCCACCGAGCACCATCCCGGGCTGATGCTGGCGGTGGCCTTCGAGTCGCTGGTGAAACTGCTGGCGTTCCTGGCCGTCGGCGTGTTCGTGACCTGGGCGATGTTTGACGGTCTTGAATCGCTCAATCCCTTCTCGGTCGACGATGCGATCGTCGCTTCGATGTTCGCGCCGGACAATCTACGGCTGAGCTTCGCCACCATCCTCGTGCTGGCCATGCTGGCCGCCTTCTGCCTGCCGCGGCAGTTTCACGTGGCCGTTGTGGAGAGCACCAGTGAGCGTGACGTGCGCTGGGCGCGCATGCTGTTCCCCGCCTACCTGGTGCTGATTGCGATATTCATCGTGCCGGTAGCGGTGGCCGGTCTGCTGACTTTCGGGGACGGAGTCCAGCCCGATACTTTCATGCTGACCCTGCCGATGGCGGCCGATCAGGAGTGGCTGACCTTGCTGTCCATGCTCGGCGGCTTCTCTGCGGCCACCGGCATGGTCATTGTCGCCGCGGTGGCGCTGTCGATCATGGTCTCCAACGACATCGTCATGCCGGCGCTGCTGCGCAGTCGCCAGGAGATGGTGCGCAGTGATGCCGACCTGGGCCGGCTGCTGTTGATGGTGCGTCGCGTCGTCATCGTGGTACTGCTGCTGCTGGCCTGGGGCTACTACCGCCTGTTCGGCTACGCCGAGAGCCTGGCTGGCATCGGGTTGCTGTCGTTTGCCGCTGTCGCCCAGTTCGGGCCGTTGGTCGTGGCCGCGGTGTACTGGCACGGGGCCAATCGCCGGGGTGCCCTGGCGGGGCTGTCGTTCGGCTTTGCCATCTGGTTCTACTGTCTGATGCTGCCGGTCATACTCAGGGGGACCGGTTTGCTGCCGGGCTGGCTGGACGGTGGGCCACTGGGTCTGACCTGGCTGCACCCGGAAGCATTGTTTGGTGTGGCCTTCGATGATGCACTCAGCCATGGCGTGTTCTGGTCGTTGCTGTTCAATGTGGCGGCCCTGGTGATCGGCTCTCTGGCCGGCCGCGAGCGACCCATCGATCGCATACAGGCCAATGCCTTCCTCGGGGCGGCCGGCGGCCCGACGAGCGACGTGTTGCCGCGCACCGGCATCGCCACGGTGGGGGATTTCATGGATCTGACCCGCCGCTTTCTGGGCGAACGGCGCACCCGCGAGACCTTCGATGAACATGCCGGCCTGCGTGGGCGTTCACTGGTTCCCGAGCAGCCGGCCGACGGCGAACTCGTGCGGCATACCGAACGCGTCCTGTCCGGTGTGATCGGTGCCAGTTCCGCGCGCCAGGTCCTGTCATCGGCCCTGGCCGGTTCCGGCATGCCCTTCGATGCCGTGGTCAACCTGCTCGACCAGACCTCGGAAAAACTCAAGTTCCGCCAGGAATTGCTGCAGTCGGCCATGGAGAACCTGTCGGAAGCGGTCAGCGTGGTCGACGGCGATCTCCGGTTGGTGGCCTGGAACCGCAGCTACCTGGAGATGTTCGAGTATCCCGAAGGACTGATCCACATCGGCCGACCGATCGAGGATGTGCTGCGCTACAACGCCTGCCAGGGGCGGCTGGGCGAGGGCGACCAGGAGGAGTTGATCGCCCGGCGCCTGGACTGGCTGAAAAAGCGCAGCCCGCATTTCTACGAGCGGGTTGGAACCGATGGCCGCGTGATCGAGATTCGCGGCAATCCCATGCCCGGTGGCGGTTTTGTCACCAGTTTCACCGACATCACCGAGCGCAAGCGTACCGAAGAGGCGCTGCGTGAAAGCGAGCGCCGTCTGACCGAGGCCAAGGAGGGACTGGAAAAGCGGGTGGCCGAGCGCACCCGCGAACTGACCGATCTCAACGAGGAATTGCGCCGGGAGGTCACGGTGCGCGCGCGTGTCGAGGAAGCCCTGCGCGTGGCCAAGCGCGAAGCCGACGAGGCCAACCAGTCCAAGACCCGCTTCCTGGCCGCGGCCAGCCATGACCTGCTGCAACCGCTCAATGCCGCGCGCCTGTTTGCCTCGGCGCTGGATCAGCAAGCAAGCCTCGATGACGAACAACGCCACCTGGTCGAACGCCTGGGCGGTTCGCTGGAAAGTGCCGAACAACTGCTCTCCGCCCTGCTCGATATATCGCGCCTCGATGCCGGTGCCATGCCCACCAATGTGCGCGAATTCTCCATCGCCGAGTTGCTCGATCCGCTGCATGCGGAGTTCTCGGCGATTGCCCGCGAACGCGGGCTGGTGTTTGACAAGGTCGATTGCAGTGCCCGAGTAGTCTCCGATCCCAAGCTGCTCAGGCGTGTACTGCAGAACTTTCTATCCAACGCGTTGCGCTATACCGAGTCGGGTCGGGTGCTGCTGGGTTGCCGCCGACTGGACGGTCACCTCAGTATCCAGGTCATCGATACCGGGCCCGGTATTCCCGCCGACCAGACCGAGGCGGTCTTCCGAGAATTTCATCGCCTGCAGGGATCGCGGCGCGGCGGCGAACGCGGCCTGGGGCTTGGCCTGGCCATCGTCGAGCGCATCGCGCGCATGCTCGATCACCCGGTCAGTATCCGCTCCGCACCCGGTCGCGGCACCTGCTTTGCCATCAATGTTCCGTTGGGGCAGGGCGAGACCGCACCGCAGGCGACACGCGGCGGCCGGCGGATGCCGTCACGCAACCTGGCCGGCATGGTCGTGCTGTGCATCGACAACGAGCCGGAAATCCTGGCCGGCATGGCCGCGTTGATCGTACCCTGGGGCTGCAAAGTGCATATCGCCTGCGGCGAGAACGAAGTGGCCGGAGTTGTCGACCGGCTGGATGGGGCGCCCGACGTGAT
>SKZJ01000175.1 GCA_007127425.1 Wenzhouxiangella sp. | reverse complement strand
GTACTGGGTGTCGGTTTTCATATCGCGTCCGCCTTCCTGTCCACCCTGCTGCCCGATCTTGAAGGGTGGGTTTCTATGGCCCTGATTGCCGTGGTCGGACTGATGCCCTACCTGGTGCTTGACGCCTTCTGGCGGCGGTTGAAACCAGGGTGAACAACCCCCTGCCGAATGGCTCCCGGCACCGGAGGCCCGAGACAACCGTTCGATAGCCGGGCACCGACGAAGGTGCAGGTCGGTTGGTATACTTGATGGTTTGCACCTGCAGACCTGAATGACCATGAACGACCAACACGAAAAGTCTTCCGGACCCGCCGTCATTCGTGCACCGCACGGCACTCGCCTGAGCTGCCGCGGCTGGCACCAGGAGGCGGCCCTGCGCATGCTGATGAACAACCTCGACCCGGATGTGGCCGAGCACCCGGAAAAGCTGGTCGTCTATGGCGGCACCGGGAAAGCGGCACGCAACTGGGACAGCTACCACGCCATCGTGCGTACCCTGCAACGCCTGAAAGACGATGAAACCCTGCTGGTGCAGTCGGGCAAGCCGGTCGGCGTGATCCGCACCCATGATATGGCACCCCGCGTCCTGATCGCCAATTCCAACCTGGTGCCGCGCTGGGGCAACTGGGACGTGTTCCGCGAACTCGAGGCCAAGGGCCTGACCATGTACGGCCAGATGACCGCCGGTTCATGGATCTACATCGGCTCGCAGGGCATCGTCCAGGGCACCTACGAAACCTTCGCCGAGCTGGCGCGTCAGCACTTCGGCGGCTCGCTGAAGGGCAAGCTCACCGTGACTGCCGGCCTGGGCGGCATGGGCGGCGCCCAGCCGCTGGCCGTGACCATGAACGAGGGCCATTGCCTGGCCATCGAGGTCGACGAGACCCGCATCGACCGGCGCGTGGAAACCGGCTACTGCGACCGCAAGGCCAGGAGCCTGGACGAAGCGCTCGACATCATCGGCAGTGCATCGGAAGCGATCTCAGTCGGCCTTCTGGGCAATGTCGCCGAGGTCCTGCCGAAGATGCTCGAACGCGGCATCATCCCGGATGTACTGACCGACCAGACCTCGGCCCACGATCTGCGCCAGGGCTATATCCCGGTCGGGCACACGCTGGAGCAGGCCGCCTCGCTGCGTGAATCCGATCCGAAAGGCTACGACGAGAAGGTGCTCGACTCGATGGTCGTCCACGTCGAGACCATGCTCAAGATGCAGGAGCGCGGTGCGATCACCTTCGACTACGGTAACAACCTCCGCGGCCAGGTCGCCGACCTGCGCGGCATGGCCAACGCCTTCGACTTCCCCGGCTTCGTGCCGGCCTTCATCCGCCCGCTGTTCTGCCGCGGCGCCGGACCGTTTCGCTGGGCCGCCCTGTCGGGCAATCCGGCCGACATCGCCGCCACCGACAAGGCCATTCTGGAGCTGTTTCCGGAAAAGGAACCGTTGCGGCGCTGGATCGAGAACGCACAGCAGAAGATTCAATTCCAGGGCCTGCCGGCGCGCATCTGCTGGCTGGAATACGGCGAACGTGCCGAGGCCGGCGAGAAATTCAACTGGCTGGTCGAGAAGGGCAAGGTCGACGCTCCCATCGTCATCGGCCGCGATCACCTCGACTGCGGCTCGGTGGCCTCGCCCAACCGCGAGACCGAGGCCATGAAGGATGGCTCGGATGCCATTGCCGACTGGCCCATTCTCAACGCCCTGGTCAATACTGCCTGCGGCGCGAGCTGGGTGTCGGTACACCATGGCGGCGGTGTCGGCATCGGCTACTCGCTGCACGCCGGCATGGTATCGGTCGCCGAAGGCACGAAGAGCGGCTACGAGCGCCTGCAGCGTGTACTCACCGCCGACCCCGGCATGGGCGTCATCCGCCATGCCGACGCCGGCTACGACGAGGCCGTCGACACCGCAAAGGAACGCGGCGTCGACATCCCCATGATCGAGCAGTGATCAAGCGCCGAACAAAGATTGAACCACAGAGCCCACAGAGTTCACAGAGAAACAGAAAGAGTTACCCTTCTCTCTCTGTGCCCTCTGTGCTCTCTGTGGTAGACGCTTCTGGAATTTTCGAAACAAGATGAATAAAAGACAAGTCACGATTGCCAATCTGAACGTCGACCTTGATCGTCGGCTCGATGAACTGCGCCGAGACGACAGCGCCGTGCGCGAATCGCGGGCGGTGGTCGAGCGCGCGCTGACCAGCGGCGAGGCCATTTACGGGGTCAACACCGGATTCGGCGCGCTCGCCAGCAAGCGCATCGACGACGATGAGCTTGGGAAACTGCAACGCAACTTGCTGTTGAGCCATGCCTGCGGCACCGGCGACCCGGTGCCGGTGGAGATCACGCGGCTGATGCTCAAGCTGAAAGCCCATGCATTAGGTATAGGGAATTCAGGTATTTCCCTGCCGATATTCCAGCAGCTTCTCAAGTTCTGCGAACTTGATCTTTTGCCCTACATCCCCAGTCGCGGCAGCGTCGGCGCTTCCGGCGATCTCGCCCCGCTGGCGCACATGAGCCTGCCCCTGATCGGCAAGGGCCAGTGCTGGAACGCTGACCGCAGTGGCCCGGAACCGGCCGCTGAAACGCTGGCCCGGCACGGGCTCGAGCCGATTGCCCCCGGTGCCAAGGATGGCCTGGCGCTGATCAACGGCACCCAGCTGATGTCGGCCTACGGCGCGTTCATTCTCAACCGTGCCCTTCACCTGATCTGTGCGGCCGACATCCTCGGGGCGATGAGCCTGGAGGCGCTTCAGGGTTCGGGCAAACCGTTCGACGAGCGCGTGCATGCAGTCCGCCCTCACCCCGGCCAGATCACGGTAGCGGCCAATATGCGACGAATGCTGACCGACAGCGAAATTCTCGAATCGCACCGCGATTGCGGCAAGGTGCAGGATCCCTATTGCCTGCGTTGCATACCGCAGGTGCACGGTGCCAGCCGCGACGCACTGGCTCACGCTGCAGAAGTGATGGAACGCGAGATCAACTCGGTCACCGACAACCCGCTGGTTTTCGAGGGTGGCGACATCGTCTCGGCCGGCAACTTCCATGGGCAGCCGCTGGCATTGGCACTGGACTACGGCGCCATCGCCTTGTCGGAACTGGCCTCCATTTCAGAGCGTCGCACCTATCTACTGCTGGAAGGCCACGACGGCCTGCCCAAGTTGTTGATGAAAGACACCGGCATCAACTCCGGCTTCATGATTCCGCAGTACACGGCCGCGGCCCTGGTCAGCGAAAACAAGGTGCTCAGCCACCCGGCGAGCGTCGACTCCATCCCCACCAGCCTGGGTCAGGAAGACCACGTCTCCATGGGCTCGATCAGTGCATTGAAGCTGTTGAGCGTGCTCCACAACGTCGAGCGGGTCATGGCGGTGGAAATGCTCACCGCCGCGCAGGCACTGGACTTCCGCAGCCCCCTCAAGCCCGGCAAGGGGGTACTGGCCGCACACCAGTTCGTTCGCGGGCACGTCACCCATGCCGAGGAAGACTACGAAGTCGGTGCCGACATCGACTCCTGCACCCGACTGCTCCGTTCCGGCGACCTGGTCGACTCGGTACGTACGGCAATGCCACAACTGGAGTAATTTCAAGTCACCCACAGCATTGATCCACATAAATTCATCCACAGATCAACACGGATAAAACAATCCCGGCCAATCTGAATATTTCAGCTCCTTTAGCCCTGCACTCTTTCTTTCTGTAATCTGTGTTCATCCGTGTTCATCTGTGGACAAAATGTTTTCAAGACAACGCATGAAGATTCTGAACAACATTTCAAAGCTTTACCGGGTGCCAGCTGACGGCGGGCATGACGAGGTCGATGCCGTAACCGATGCGGCGCTAGTCTGGGACGGCGACGCGATTGTCTTTGCCGGGCCGGCATCGGAACTGCCTGATCAATTCGCCGATGCCGAGTCGTTCGATGCCGGTGGCCGCTGCGTGGT
>SKZJ01000197.1 GCA_007127425.1 Wenzhouxiangella sp. | reverse complement strand
ACGAATCCGCCTGCGGCGTTAAAGTGGCTTGACGTAGAATGACTATGCCTTCGCCACTTTGCCTTGCAGGCGAATCCGTCAGGAGCCCTGAATGAGGCAATACTTATGTAGGTGTTAGTAAGCCCTACCAAGCAATCCCGTAATCCTCGGCGAAGTCGCTGGCCGCGCCCTGCATGGTGCCGGTTTCGAAGTCGAACCAGATGGCGGTGGTCGGGTTGTAGACCCGGTCGACCACTTCCACGTCGTAGCCCATCTTTTCAAGTTGTTCGCGGGTATACGGCGTGGTCATCTTTTCCGAGACCTGCAGCCGGCCCGGTTCGGCCTGGTGGGCGCCGAACGAGCTTTGCATCTGGTGGCTCTGGATGTGGCCGCGGCCGTCGGCGGCTTGTTGCACGTTCATGCCCCATTCGACCATGCCGAGGAAGAACTGCAGCAGGTTCTGGTCCTGTGAGTCACCGCCCTGTACCGAAAAGGCCATCAGCGGGCGGCCGTCCTGCAGTGCCAGGCTGGGTGTGAGCGTCACCCGCGGCTGTCTGCCGGGTTCGACCACGTTGTAGGGGTTGAGTGATTCGTCGAGTACGAAGCTCTGCATGCGCTGGCTCAGGCCTACGCCCGAGTCGCCGGCAATGAAGGCCGGTATCCAGCCGCCAGAAGGTGTCACGGAGATCACCCAGCCGTCGGCATCGGCGGCCTGGATCGAGGTGGTGCCTGCCAGGAAGGCTTCGTCCGGCGTCATCACACCGGCCTGCTGGAAGCCGTCCACGCCTTCGGCCTCGGCATCGGGCGGGTTGAGCTGCCAGTTCTGCCTCAGTTCCTCGAACGGGTTTTCCTCACCCTGGAAGGGGTAGGGGTCGCCGGGCAGATAGTCGAGCAGGTTGTGATCCTCTGGAATCAGCTTTCTGCGCTCGGCGGCATATTCCTTCGACAGCAGGCCCTCGATGGGAATCTCAGGCGGCATGTAGATATCGCCGTAGTAGAAATCACGGTCGGCAAAGGCCAGGTTCATGGCCTGGTAGAGGGTGTGGATATAGCGGGTGGAATTGAAACCCATGGCCTTGAGATCGAAGCCCTCCAGGATATTGAGGGCCTGAAGCATGACCGGTCCCTGCGTCCAGGCGTCGAGCTTGTAGACGTCGATGCCGCGGTAGTTGGTGGTCACCGGTTCCTCAAGTTTCACGTCCCAGTTGGCGAGGTCGTCCATGGTGAACAGTCCGCCGGCCTCGCGCGTGGCACTCACGATTTCCTCCGCGATATCGCCGGTGTAGAAACGGTCGTAGGCGGCGAGGATCGCATCCTTGCGGCTCATGCCGGACTCCAGCGCCTCGCGCTCGGCCTCGACCAGTTTCTTCAAGGTCTCGGCCAGGTCGGGCTGGCGGAAGATCTCTCCGGCACGCGGCGCGGCGCGCTTTTCCGGATCGTCGGGGTCGAGGTGCGGCAGGAAGACCCTGGTCGAGGACGGCCACTGCTCAAGAATGTCGCGGCGGCCTTCCATGGCATTTGCGGTCTGCGCCTCGATCGGATATCCCTCGGCCATCTGAATCGCCGGGGCCAGTACTTCGGCCAGGCTCAGGTTTCCGAACTCGGCCACCATGACCATCAGTCCGCCCGGCGTGCCGGGGGTGGTGGCGGCCAGCGGTCCGAATTCGGGCGGGTAGACCATGCCCTGGTCGCGGAAGAACTCCGGCGTGGCCCCGGTCGGCGCCACGCCCAGCGCGTTGATGCCGATCACTTCGCCGGTGTTCGGGTTGTAGATCAGCGCCTGGGTTTCCCCACCCCAGCCGAGCACGTCCCACATGGTCGCCGTGACCGCCAGCATGGTCGCGGCCGCATCGATGGCATTGCCGCCTTTCTGGAAGGTCATGGCGCCGGCGGTGGCTGCCAGCGGCTTGCCGGTCACCGCCACCCAATGCTTGCCGTGCAGGATGGGCTTGGAACCGTCCTGTGCGGCAACGGGTGAAAAGGCCATTGCCAGCAGCAGCGAAGCCGAAAGCAGAATGTGGATGAGCGGGTGGGGCCGGTCGGTCATGTCGTTCTCCGGAGTCAATCGAGTGAATTTCAAGCCCTTGATCATAGCAAGTCGTCGTCATGCGGGGATTGCCGGTCAGGCGTGCTAAATTCATCGGCATGACTGAAATCATCGCCGAGTGGCCGCTGTTGGCGCGCGCCCTGAGCATTCTGGTCGCCGCCGTCGCCGCCCATGTCATTGTGCGTCTGATCCGCTGGATCGGCGTGCGCCTGGCCGGACACCGGCACACCGCCTCGGTGCGCAAGATGCGTACCGTCATCTCGCTGGTGACCAGCGCGGCGGTGTTCATCGTCTACTTCCTGGCCCTGGGCTTCATCCTGCAGGAACTCGGCATCAGCCTGACCGCATACCTGGCCAGCGCCTCGGTCATCGGCCTGGCGGTGGGTTTCGGTTCGCAGGGCATAGTGCAGGATGCGGTCACCGGATTGACGCTGATCTTCTCCAACCTGGTCGATGTTGGCGAGGTGGTCAACATCGGCGGGCAGACCGGCATTGTGCGTTCCATCGGCATGCGTTTCGTGGTGCTGGAGAATGCGCTGGGACTCAGGGTGTCGATTCCCAACCGCACCGTCAGCAACGTCATTGCCTATCCGCGCGGCTACCTGCGCTCGATCGTCGATGTCACCCTGACCGGCGAGGAGGCCGATCGCCAGGTCATGGCTGAAACGGTCGAGAAGCTGGTGCCGACGGTCGAGGAACAGTTCCCCGGCATCATGCGGCTCACCCCCTCGATCGAGGGGCGCTTCACCACCAGCGCCGGGCGCGAATACCTGCGCGTCAAGTTCCGTGTCTGGCCCGACCGCGCCGAACCCATCAGCCAGAGTTTCCGCCAGGAGTTGCTGCATGCGCTCAAGCAGATTGATCCAACCTATGCCGATTGGATGGTCTCGGTCTATTTCGAGGTGGAAAGCACAGCTCGCCGGGCACGCCGGAGGGGCTGAACCGGCGCGGTGACAGCTTGATTTTTCAGTTGGCCTGTCATATTCCACGTCCGGATCTCGTAGCGCCCAGTGACGAACAAACGGATTGAACCCGGCCTGACATGACCCAGCGTCTGCTCCTTTCCACGACCTTGCTGATTATGGTCAACCTGCTGCCGTTGGCCGGGGTGGTGTACTTCGGCTGGTCGGTCTACGAGATCGTGCTGCTGTTCTGGGCCGAGAACCTGGTCATCGGTTTCTATACCGTGGCCCGATTCATATCCCTATACCGTCGAAATGGTGATGGCCGGGTGCTGTTCCTGATTCCGTTCTTCTGTGTCCATTACGGCGGCTTCACGCTGGTGCACTGGATCTTCGTGCTCGCCCTGTTCCGGCCGGACGATCATGTCAGCGGCCAGGCCGCCATGGGAATGTGGATCCCCTTCCTGGCCCTGCTGGTCAGCCACGGTGTCTCCTACGTCCTGAATTTCCTCGGGGGACGCGAGTATCAGGAGACCACCGGGCAGGACGTGATGATCGCGCCCTACCGCCGTGTGATCATCCTGCACCTGACCATCCTCGGCGGCGGCATGCTGGTGATGGCGCTGGGCGAGCCGGTGCTGGCGCTCATGCTGCTGGTGGTGCTCAAGATAGTCATCGATGTGGTCACGCATCGAAACGAGCACAAGCGCAAGCGCGAGGCGGAGCAACGCGAGCGCGAGACCGGCCGTGCCGATAGTGACGTCTTCAGAAGCTGGGATTGAATTGGCTGACCTTCAAAGAGGAGATGGACTTTCATGACTGACCATCAGGATTCGAACGCGCCCGAGCCGGACCGCCTGGTTGAACAGACTCGGCCACAACTGGCCGAGCTCGAACAGGTGCGCCTGGACATGCGTCTGAAGTCGCTGCGCCTGTTCACCGTCATTGGGGGTGTCACCCTCGTTATTGCGCTGGCACTGGCCGTCACCATGGCCCTGCTCATCGAACCGAATGCGGCCGGCATGGCCATTTT
>SKZJ01000086.1 GCA_007127425.1 Wenzhouxiangella sp. | reverse complement strand
GTGATCAACAAGATCGATCTTCCCGCCGCCGATCCCGAACGCGTCAAGGTCCAGATCGAGGACATTATCGGTATCGATGCATCCGATGCCCTGCTTGTCAGTGCCAAGACCGGCAACGGTGTGCGCGAGATTCTCGAAGCGCTGGTCAAGCGTATCCCGGCTCCAGAGGACCGCTCCGATGCCCCGCTCAAGGCCCTGATCATCGATTCCTGGTTCGATAATTACCTGGGCGTCAATTCCCTGGTACGCATCAAGGAAGGCAAGCTCAAAAAGGGTGAAAAGATCCGCGTGATGTCGACCGGCGAGGAGTACGGCGCTGACCAGATCGGTACATTCACTCCCAAGCGCACACCGGGCCGCGAGCTGGGCTGTGGCCAGGTCGGTTTCATCGCAGCCGGCATCAAGGAAGTGCACGGGGCGCCGGTCGGTGACACCATCACGACGGCCCGCGAATCAGCCGAAAAGCCGCTGCCGGGGTTCAAGGCGCTGCAGCCGCGCGTGTTCGCCGGTATTTTCCCGGTCGACGCTTCCGATTATCCCGACTTGCGCGAGGCGCTCGACAAGCTGCAACTCAACGATTCGGCACTGCAGTTCGAGCCGGAAACCTCGGTGGCGCTCGGGTTCGGTTTTCGTTGCGGCTTTCTCGGCATGTTGCACATGGAGATCGTCCAAGAGCGCCTGGAGCGCGAGTACGATCTCGACCTGATCACCACCGCGCCGACGGTGATCTACGAAGTCGAGATGACCGACGGCGAAGTCATTACCCTGGACAACCCGGCTGGCATGCCGGCGGTCAACAAGATTTCGGAAATACGCGAGCCGATCATCCTCGGCACCATCCTTGTGCCGCAGGAACATGTCGGGCCGGTCATCGGCTTGTGCGAGGAAAAACGCGGCCACCAGCGCGATATGCGCTTTCTGGGCGGGCAGGTCCAGCTCTCCTACGAGTTGCCGATGTCGGAAGTGGTCATGGACTTCTTCGACCGGCTCAAGTCGGTCAGCCGCGGCTTCGCCTCATTCGAGTATGATTTCCTGCGCCATCAGGCCGGGCCGTTCGTGCGCCTGGATTTGATGATCAACGGCGAGCGGGTCGATGCCCTCAGCAGCATCGTCCACCGCGATGCCGCGGATCGCCGCGGCCGCGAGTTGGCCGAACGTATGCGCGAGTTGATCCCGCGCCAGATGTTCGATATCGCGATCCAGGCCTCGATCGGCTCACACATTATTGCCCGGTCGACGGTCAAGGCTTATCGCAAGAACGTCACCGCCAAGTGCTATGGCGGGGATATCACCCGAAAGCGCAAGCTGCTGGAAAAACAAAAGGCCGGCAAGCGCCGCATGAAGCAGGTCGGCAAGATCGAGATTCCGCAGGAAGCCTTTCTTGCCGTGCTGCGGACCGACCAGGAGAAATAGAAAAATGAATCTGGACTTTGCCCTGATCCTGACCGTGCTGACGCTGGTGACCGGCGTCTTCTGGCTCATTGAGCGCTATTGGCGCAAACGCCGGCAGAAAGAGGCTGACGAACCCGTCTCGAAGACCGTCGAGCTGGTGGGGTCGCTGTTCCCGGTCTTGCTCGTGGTGCTGGTGTTTCGCTCCTTCCTGTTCGAGCCGTTCAAGATTCCCTCCGGCTCGATGATTCCGACCCTTTGGATTGGTGACTTCATCGTCGTCAACAAGTACGCCTACGGCCTGCGACTGCCGGTCGGCAATCACCGTTTCCTGGAAGTCGGCGATCCGGACCGGGGTGATGTGGCCGTGTTCCGCTACCCGGTCGATCCGCGCATCAATTACATCAAGCGTGTCATCGGTGTGCCTGGTGACACCGTGACCTATCGCAACAAGGTGCTGTTCATCAACGGTGATCCGGTCATTCAGGACCAGGTCGGCTCCTGGGTCGGCGAAGGGCTCAACCGGAACCCGCCGGGTACCCGTCCGGTTCAGCGACTGGAACACCTGGCAGAGGAGCCACACAATATCGTGGTGTACCCCGAGCGGCCCGATCTGGAAACGCGCAGCTGGACCGTGCCCGAGGGGCATTACTTCGTGCTCGGTGACAATCGGGATCAATCGCTCGACAGCCGGGCCTGGGGCTTTGTTTCCGAGGACCTGCTGGTCGGCAAGGCCATTCGAATCTGGATGCATTGGGACTGTTCCCGCGGCTGTGTCGACTGGGGCCGAATCGGTGATAGAATTCAGTGAAAAGGGTGGTGAAACAAGCCTGAACGGGGTTAGCTGCGAGGGAATGAACGAATGATGGCAATTAACAGACAGCGTGGTCTCAGCCTGCTCGGTTTCATGGGCATACTCGTGGTCGTGCTGTTTTTCACCTACATCGGAATCAAGCTTGTCCCCATTTACCTGAACCACATGTCGGTGGTCAGCGAGATGAAGGCGGTGGCGGGTGAGCCGGGCGTTTCCAACCAGCCTCCCCAGACCACACGTCGCCAGCTGTTGACGCGATTCGACATCAGTATGGTCAATCATGTCGGAGCCGAGAATGTGCGCATCGAGCATGGCGACGGCTTGAGCCTGGTCGTCAGTTACGATGTCGAAACTCACCTGATCGGCAACATTGACGCGGTCGTCAAGTTCCACCGTGTCGAAAGACTGCGCGATTGATTCACTGCAGACGCTGCCCGGTATCGACTACCGGTTTCGCGACCCCGCTCTGCTCGAACGTGCGCTGACCCACCGCAGTTGCGGGCCGGGTCACTATGAGCGCCTTGAGTTTCTCGGCGACAGCCTGCTCAGTCTGGTCATTTCCGAGCAGCTCTATTGCCGGCGCCCACATGCCCCGGAAGGGGATCTCAGTCGGCTGAGATCCCGTCTGGTGCGGGATGTGACTCTGGCCTCGATTGCCCGCGAGCTGGATCTCGGCGAGCACCTGAGGCTGGGCGCCGGTGAGCTCAAGAGTGGTGGGTTCCTGCGCGAGTCCATCCTGGCCGATGTGTTCGAGGCCATCATCGGGGCGATTTTCCTCGATGGTGGATTCGCGGAGGCCAGGCGGGTTGTCTGTGAAGTTTTTGAAGAGAGACTGGAATCGTTGCCGGAGGCCGATACCCTCAAGGATCCGAAAACCCGGCTCCAGGAACTGCTACAGGCTCATGGCCATGAACTTCCCGAGTACGAGGTGATCGAGGAATCCGGCGCCGACCATGCCAAGTGCTTCCGGGTCGAGTGCCGGGTTGGCGGCCTGAGTGCACCGGCGACGGCCGAGGCGGCCAGTCGCCGCAAGGCCGAACAGGCGGCCGCGAAGATCATGCATGATCGATTGAACGAGTTTTTCAGGCCCGGGCGCGGCAACGGGCATACAACGGCGAGAAATTCCGGAGAACGCGAAAAATGAACACCCGCTGCGGTTACGTGGCCCTGCTGGGCCGGCCCAACGTGGGCAAGTCCACCCTGCTCAACGCCCTGGTCGGCGAGCACCTTGCCATCGTGACACACAAGGCGCAGACCACTCGCCACCGCATCAACGGCATCGTCAACCGCGAGCAGGGACAGGCCATATTCGTCGACACGCCGGGGCTTCATCGGCGGCGTGATCATGCGCTCAACCGGCGACTCAATCGCATTGCATCCGATACCCGACTCGGTGTCGACGTGACCGTCATGCTGGTCGACGCCACCCGCATGACCGACGAGGACCGCATGGTGCTCGACCTGATGGCGGTCCAGGAAGGTCCGAAGATCCTGGCCTTCAACAAGATCGACCAGCTCGGCAATCGCGCCGTGCTGCTTGAGCGCACCGCCGAACTTGCCGCGAAGGTCGATTTCGATGCCGTGGTGTAC
This sequence comes from Wenzhouxiangella sp., assembly GCA_007127425.1. Lineage (GTDB taxonomy): Bacteria > Pseudomonadota > Gammaproteobacteria > Xanthomonadales > Wenzhouxiangellaceae > Wenzhouxiangella. The sequence goes on along the minus strand of SKZJ01000086.1, from coordinate 170 downwards.
CTGTCGGCGACGCGTGGCGAGGGCCTGGACGACTTGCTCGCCGAGGTTTTCCGCTGCCTCCCCGAGGCCGAGCCGATTTTCGATACCGACCTGTTTACCGATCGCTCGGAGCGTTTCCTTGCCGCCGAGATGATCCGGGAACAGTTGATGCTGCAACTGCACCAGGAAAT
>SKZJ01000242.1 GCA_007127425.1 Wenzhouxiangella sp. | reverse complement strand
GCCGGGCGGATAGATCGTGGCGCCGGCCCGGCCGCGCTCCAGAAGAAACGCGCGCAGCTGCTTCATGTAGTCCTTGTCGAACTCATCGCCGAGGACTTCCAGCCATTCGGGGTGCAGATTGATTGATCGACTTTCGCCCATACTTGGATCGGGTCTGGCAGAAGGGCCGCATTGTCGGACCACCTGCCTCGAATTTCAATCCACCGCTGGCGTACGTAGCCCAATGCAGCTCGGCGCTATGGCGATTCGAATCGGTCGTGGAAGATTTCGATGTCAACCAGCACCGTCACTGAATTCGTTGAATCCACAAGGTCTTCCGGCCCGGGGTTATAGGCAGTCCAGGTTGCGGAAAAAACGGTATCCTCATTGATGGTGTGGCCCAGGGAAACAAAAACCTGGGCACCCGGCGCCAGATCAAACGCGAACCCGTCAAGTATTGATCCCAGCACTGAATCCTCGAGATCGTGACGACTCAATGTGGTCAAGCCGGTGTTCGTAACCCGGTAACACACCCCGACATGGGCACCTTCCACAACCGACAACGACTCGTTCTTGCCGCATTCATTCGGATCATGATCAAGTCTGAGCGTCATCTGCAGCTCAATGGATGGTGGAACTACGTTGACCGTGACCGACCCGGTTGCAGTGGCTTCGTCAACGGGCCCAGGATTGTAAGCGGTCCAGGTGGCCTCGCTGGTCACAGTTTCTGCCGGGGACCGCTCCTGGTTAAGAAAGACGCTTGCGCCAGGGCTCAACGTAACGGGAAACCCGTCGAGAAGCACACCCCATTCGCTGTCTTCCAGGTCGTGCAGCGTCCAGGTCACCGAACTATTGTTCCGGATACGGTAGCAGTAGGCGGCAGCCTGCCCGGCGGCAATGGACGTTTCGGTTTCGGTCGGACAAGTGTCGTGATCGACAAAAGGACCGACTGTGTACTCAAGCTCCAGCGGCGGACCCAGCTTCGCGAACTGGATGAACCGCGACTGTCCTGTGTGATGGGTATTGATAATCACCTCGGAACGGTTGATCTCGTACACGCCACCAGAGGTTGAGACCAGCAGATTTCCGTTGCCCAGTTCGTAGATACCCCGGTATCCACTGAGCCCACCCGGGTTATAGCGATCGACCAGGTCGCCGTTAGGCTGAAATTCGAGAACTCCGGTTTCCGAACCGGAAAAATTGCTCACCAGCACGTTGCCGTTGGCCAGATCGACGATCTGCTGGGGAAAACTCAGGACCTCCGCGAATTGTCCGAGCGCGACACCGTCACTGCTGAAACGCAGGACTTCATCAGAATTGATGCTGCTGACCAACCAGTCGCCACCACTGCGCTGGTAAACATCAAAAGGCGAATCCAGGCCCCCGCTGTTGTTAGCGATGAAATTGCCAACATGTTGACCATTGAAGTCGAACTCGGCCACTGCATTGGCATTCGCGGAAGCGCCGACGGTGACCAGTAGATTGCCATTAGGCCTGAGCGCCATGCCGCGGATGTTATCCAGGATGCTGGTGTTGGTGCCACCGGCCGGGGCAAAAACCCCCTGGTAATCGCCATCCAGATTGTACTGATGGACTACGTCCCGCGTCTGGTCGGAAACCAGTATGGTGCCATTCGGGCGCATCAGGGCATGAATGGCCGTGCCGGTGGCAACGTCATCAAGCGTGATAAAGGCGCTGTCGATCTGCGCACCAGTAAACGGGTCGAAACTCATCACGCGCTTGTTGGTCGAGTCAGGTATGAACAGCACACCGTCGCCAGCCAGCGCGTCAAGTGTCGCCGTGCGTGCGCTACGGTCGCCGGCCGTTGCGGTCAATGCCTGACCGGCGCTTGCATGGGGGCAAAGGTAGACCCCGAATTCGGCGCTGTATTCGCAATCCGGTGAGTCTGTCCTATCGGAAGCCACCAAGCCGGTCTGCTCGCTGATGATGACCAATCGTTCGTCGACGGCCATCGCACGCGTCAGGCCGGCATCTGCAACAGCAAGACATAGCAGGCTTGCAGAAAAGAAAAACCACTTATTCATGACCAGGGCACCTGAATAGGTTGATAAAGACTGATGTCGAAAATGACAATCAGCGCCTGTTCATGCCACCTGGCCATTACACTTTTGCGGGCGAGTCGACCGCTTCCTGAGCCTTTAGGAATCCGACTACCCGATTCGGTTCTGGCCCCCTTTTTCAGGAGGCCCTAGTATCATAGGACTTGTCTTGCTCAATTCTCAAGCGCGGAGTCACTTAATGACCATCCAAACCGATGCCGTGATCGTCGGCGCCGGGCCCGTCGGGCTGTTTCAGGTCTTCGAACTGGGCCTGCTGGGCCTGAAGGCCGAAGTGATCGATTCGCTGCCGCAGGTCGGTGGCCAGTGCGCCGAGCTGTACCCGGAAAAGCCCATCTACGACATCCCGGCCTGGCCGGTGATCGGCGCGCAGGAACTGGTCGACAAGCTGATGGAGCAGATCGCGCCCTTCAATGCCGGCATGCATCTCGGTCAGCAGGTCGAGCGATTCGAGAAGCGCGAAGATGGCCGCTTTACCGTCGTGACCTCGAAAGGAACCGAGTTCGACGCCGGGGCGGTCATCATCGCGGCCGGGCTCGGCGCCTTCCAGCCGCGCCAGCTCAGGGCCAAGGGCGTCGAGGAGGTCACCGACGACCACATCCACTACAAGGTGACCGACCGCGAACGTTTTCGCGGCAAGCGACTGCTGATACTCGGCGGCGGCGACTCGGCGCTGGACTGGACCATGGACCTGGCCGACATCGCCGAATCCATCGAACTGGTTCATCGTCGCAAGGAATACCGTGGCCAGGTCGCCTCGGTGGCCAGAGTGCGCGAGCTGGCCGGCGAGGGCAAGGTGCGCGAGCGTCAGGGCATCATCCGCAAGGTCAACAGCGACAACGGCCGCTTTGTCGGCTTCGACATGATGGACCTGGATCGCAATGAGTTCACCGTCGCCGGCGACGAGGTGCTGGTGTTCTGGGGGCTGGCGCCCAACCTGGGTCCGATCGCCGATTGGGGGCTGGAACTGGAAAAGAAGCAGATCCAGGTCGACACCGAAAAATTCCAGACTTCAATCGAAGGCGTGTTCGCCGTCGGCGATGTGAACACTTACCCGGGCAAGAAGAAGTTCATCCTGTCGGGCTTCCACGAAGGGGCGCTGGCCGCCTTCGGCGTGCAGAAATACGTCTACCCGGAAGCCCGCCAGTTCGTGCAGTACACGACCACAAGTCCGATCATGCACAAGCGGCTGGGGGTCAAGGGCGAATAGGCTGCTCGGTTACTGAACGCGCTCCAGCGCCTGACCGTAGGCTTGTGGTGAGAAGCCGGCCATGCGCGTCTCGCCGATGAAGATCAGCGGCACGCCGCGGCCATTGAGTTCCTGGAACTTGCGATTATTGGAAGTCGAAGCCTCGACGTCGATTTCCAGGTAGTCCACAGCATTGTCGTCGAGATAATCGCGGGCCTGGTCGCAGTAGCCGCACCAGGGTGCGGTGAAGAACACCACGTCGTGTTCGGCGCTGATATCGCGTGCCGCGACCGAGTCGACATCCACCGTCAGCAGTCGCCAGGCCACAATGGCCAGCAGGCCGAAAATCAGGAAACGAGTAAAGGTCATGGATCAGTCCTCCGGCTGAAGCTCAAGCTGGAAGCTCAGGTCGACCCGTTCGCGAATGAAGTCGGTGTCCTCGAACTCCCCGGTGCCGACATTCCAGTCCAGTCGCATGATCTCGGCATCGCCACCGAGTACCCATGGATCGCTACCGGTATCCAGAGACATGGCAACAGCTTGCGGCGAAGAAACGGTCTTGATCGACAGTTCGCCTTCGGCACGGTAGCCGTCACCATCGGCCACGATGTCCGTGCTGGTCCAGCTGGCCTCCGGGAATCGGTCAACCGCGAAGAACTCCCCATCCTTCAATGCCTGGTTGCCGTCACGGTTGCCGACATCGGCCGAGCCGGTCTTGACCGT
>SKZJ01000033.1 GCA_007127425.1 Wenzhouxiangella sp. | reverse complement strand
CCGATCTCCTCGGTCGACAGCCTTCTGAGATTGAACTGCAGACACCGCGAAAGAATGGTGACCGGGATCTGCTGCGGATCGGTGGTCGCCAACACGAACTTGACGTGCTCGGGCGGCTCTTCCAGCGTTTTCAGCAAGGCATTGAAACTGTGCCGCGACAGCATGTGCACCTCGTCAATGAGATACACCTTGAAGCGCCCCTGCGTCGGCGCGTACTGAACGTTGTCGAGAATCTCTCGGGTGTCGTCGACCTTGGTACGCGAGGCGGCATCGATCTCGAGCAGATCGACAAAACGCCCCTCATCGATGGCCACGCAGTTCTCGCATACACCGCAGGGCTGGGCCGTCACCCCCTCGGCGCAGTTGAGCGATTTGGCCAGGATGCGCGCGATGGTGGTCTTGCCCACCCCCCGGGTACCGGTAAACAGGAACGCGTGATGCACACGCCCCTCGGCCAGGCCGTTGCCCAGCACCTTGACCACGTGCGACTGCCCGACCAGTTCGGAGAAATTCCGCGGCCGCCACTTTCTTGCAAGAACTTGATAACTCACTAAAAACCTGCTTACGAGGTGGGCCAATAACGATGCAAACCGGCTTCACGGACATCCCGCAACCGGTACCGTCGGAGTTTACACGATACCGGCCGCCCATCACCGCGCCGCTCGCCACGAGGCGTCGGCTCGGTTCGAACCGGGGTTCAAATCCGTGGCACCCTCACCACGATCATTAAAAAACCCGCCACAAGAGCGGGTTCTTTAATGATGGCGGAGAGGGAGGGATGGCTGCGCCCGCTTGCAGCGGGCTTGTCCTTCGGACTGAAGTGCTTTGCACTTCAGCGAGCTCGCCTTCGGCTCGGTTCGAACCGGGTTCTCATCCGTGGCACCCTCGCCACAATCATTAAAAAACCCGCCACAAGGGCGGGTTTTTTAATGATGGCGGAGAGGGAGGGATTCGAACCCTCGAAGGGCGCTAGCCCTTGCCGGTTTTCAAGACCGGTGCATTCAACCGCTCTGCCACCTCTCCGTGTTTTTCTATTGTGCCTCAGTGAAAAACCCCGCACGCGCTGTCAGTTTGCGCCATAAGGTTTCTTGCCTGCCTGGCAAACCGCCTTATGGCCCCAACCGGCGCTAGGCGGGGTTTCCTGATGATGGCGGAGAGGGAGGGATTCGAACCCTCGGTACGGCTATAAACCGTACACTCGCTTTCCAGGCGAGCCCATTCGACCGCTCTGGCACCTCTCCTAAAATCTAAATACATATTGTCGTTCGGCTCCAACCCCCGAGCCTACTCAAGGGCGAGCCTCCCCGGTCATGCGACCGGAGCGGTTTTCTGACCGCTTGCGGTTAGAAAGAAGTGCCGGTCGCATTCTTCAGCCGAGCCCATTCGACCGCTCTGGCACCTCTCCATAAACTTGGCTACATATTGCCGTTCGGTTCCAACCTTCGAGTCTACTCGAGGGCGAGCCTGCCGAGCCATTCAGGCAAGGCCGGTGGCTGCAAGCCGACTATTGTAACGCGTGTTCAAGTGTTGTTGCACCCTGTTGTTCATGATCGATCCGTCTTGCGGCGTGAGGCAATACCCTCTCCGCCATCATTAAAAAAACCCGCCACGACCTGGTCCTGCTAGACTTCGGCTTGCCGCAGCACTCGATGCAAGAAGGGACCAGTGACCAACTCCGCCGAGATACCCGCAGGGCATCCATTCCTGCCTGCAGCCGTGCTGTGTGCCGTCACGCTGGCGGCTTCACCTGCCCTGCCGGCCTCTGCGCTCCTGATCTTCGACGGCAGTTCCACGGCCTCGACCACCGACTGCGAGGGCATCGCCCTGGCCCTCGACGAAGCCGGCATCGTGTTTTCCGACCTCGATATTGCCACCAACGACCTCGGTGTCCCTGAACTGGCCATTACCAGCGTGGCCATTGCCTGTCACCTGGCACTGGACAACAACCAGGCACAGTTACTGGACGACTGGGTGGCCATCGGCGGCAATCTGCTGGCCACGGGGCAGTCCGGGTACGGCTTGGAATCGACACTCGGCCTGGATTCGATCGCCCAGATGGCGCCGGGTAGCGTGGGTGAAGTGAGATTCAGCCAACAACACCCCGTCACCACCGGCTCCTGGTGGGACGGCACCATCACCGGGCCTACGATGCCGGAAAGTGAACGTCCCTCGATCATGCGCCACTGGTATTTCACCGATATTTGGCCCGGATACACAGCCATTCCCGGCCCGGCCACAACACTGGCGCGCTGGTACAAACAGGCAGATGAGTGGGGTGATTCGTCGGGAGCTCCCGCACTTGTCGCGCATGTCCACGAACAAGGCCGGGCCGTCTACAGCGGCGCCCTTCCGGGAACCTACAGCGACTGGGACTGGCCGCGCGCCTGGCGCACGCCGATCGTCTCGGCCGTCGAGTGGCTGTCGTGGCAGGAGCCCCTGGTCTCGCTGGGCTACTGGCCCGAGGCCCATCGCGGCGCCTTTACCTGGACCGGGGATACCGAGATGCCCGCCATGGAGACCGCAGTCCCGGCACTGCTCGATATCTTCGCCCACTACGGGCTGGAGCGATTTGGCACCTTCTACATGGTGGGCCAGAAGGACGGGGACGGGGGCTCCGGCATGGTCGGAGCAGTCGAGTACCCCCACATCGCCGAAGCCATCGTCAATGCCGGAAGTGAGCTGGGCGGCCACGGCGATATCCACACCAGCTTCACCGGCCAGACCTACGCCACTCAGCACGAACGGCTGGAAAACATGCAGACCCTGCTCGATCCATTCGTCGCACCGGAAGCGATCAGCGGGTTTCGTGCGCCCTACCTGTCACAGGACACAACGACCTGGCAGGTGCTGGCCGACCTTGGGTTCGGTCATGACGCCGGCGAGGCCGATGTCTGGACCCAGACCACCCTGCCCCATCCCCTCGGCGGCATTCTCCAGCTGCCGCCGACCATGCCGATGGACTGGCATCTGTTCGAGCTCTACGACCTGCCGGCCAGCACGGCCCAGGCCATCTGGCTGGACAAGCTCGACTACGTCATGAGCCGGCGCGGCCTGTTTTCCTGGCTGCATCACCCCTGGATCATCGAACCCCACCTCGATGTCGTCGACCAGGTGTTGGCCGAGGTCATCGAACGCGGCGACATCTGGCTGACACGCCAGGACGACGTCGCCGCGTGGTGGCAGCAACGTGAAATGATCGTGGTGGAAAAGAACGCGTCCGAACCCAACCGGATATCGGTTCAAGTGCAGAATTCGGGCTCAAGCACAGTCAGCGGGATATCAATCTGGATTCTCGTGCCGGAGAATTCCGCAGGGAGCTGGAGCGCCAGGGTCGACGAAGCACCCATGGACCTGATCGAACGCCAGCACGGGGATGCCCTGTTCCGGGTCGCCGTACTGCCACCGCTACCGGCCGGCGCGTCGGTCGAGCTGGACCTCCTCACCGAACCACAAATCTTCCGCGACCGCTTCGAACAGATCGCTCCGACCGCATTCTGATAAAGCAAAAGAGAAGGCCCCCGCCAGCCCGACCCCAGCACCTGTTCGTCCCGCTGCCGCTGCTCCCTTCCGGGCCTGACGGGGTTGACGGTAGAACAGTGTGGGAAGACCGGCGGAGACCAATGCGCATTATCCCATCGACGGTACGTCATTGGCAACCGGCCAGGCGCCCGAAAGCGGCGTGATCCATCTTTCTCACTTTTTGCGAAAACTGTACTTTAATATAGTGGTCACTCACCGGGGTTTTCACTCCGGTCATCTTCCCCACCGATGGAGTCGACCATGGCAGCCGCATCCACCGTCCGCGATCCCCTCGGCCAACTGCTGGCCACGCGCCGCGACCTGTGGCGTGGCCGGGAATCCGCAGACCTGCCTGTCCTGTCGAGCGGACATCGCGATCTCGACCGACTGCTACCCGGCGGCGGCTGGCCGTGCGGGCGCATCGTCGAACTGGTGCCGGAGCGACTCGGCGTCGGCGACCTGCGATTGCTGTTGCCTTTCCTGG
>SKZJ01000146.1 GCA_007127425.1 Wenzhouxiangella sp. | reverse complement strand
GTGGCGATCGGGTCGAGGCCGACGGTGGGTTCGTCGAGCAGCAACAGCCTGGGCTCGCCCAGCAGCGCCTGGGCCAGGCCGAGACGCTGGCGCATGCCCTTGGAATAGGTGCGAACGCGCCGGTCGGCGGCCTCGCCCAGCCCGACGCGTTCGAGCAGGTGGTCGGCCTTCGCGACCGCGATGCGCTTGAGCCGGGCAAAGTAGCGCAGCACCTCGCGTCCCGACAGGTTGTCGTAGAAGCTCACGTTCTCTGGCAGGTAGCCGAGCTTGAGGCGCAGTTGCCCGGCGGCGTGCCCACGCGGGTTCTCGCCCAGCACTTCCACCTGGCCGGAGCTGGGCGCCAGTACGCCGAGAATCATCTTCATGGTGGTGGACTTGCCGGCACCGTTGTGGCCGAGCAGACCGAGCACTTCGCCGGCGGCCAGTTCCAGGTCCAGGTCAACGACGGCGTGAACCTGGCCGAACCGGCGGCTGACCTTGTCGAGTCGAACCATGGTGGTCATGACGAGGGCTCCAGCTGGGCAGCCGGCCGCATCAACGGCGCCGAATCCCTCACCCCGGAGGGTCGCAGTACCGGGAATTCGCGCTGCACCCAGCGCAGGAGCTGGATCGCCGGGCTGTTCATCAGGATTCGGGCCATCGGGTAGGTCCAGAACAGGCGGTCGACCGCGTCATTGGGCTCGTGCGGCACATCGCCGATGCCGTCGCCGCCCATGTCCCAGCCCATGTAGTCGCTCCAGTAATTGCCGCGCCCGTCGATCGACCATTCCTGGTCGCGGGTGGCTACGTACATGACCTGGCTGCGGTTGTTGATGAGTGCATTCTCGTAGACTTCGTTGTTCTCCGAGCCGGCAGTCAGGTGAATGCCGATGTCGGTGCGCTCGAGGTGGTTGCGCCGAAAGGTATTGAATTGGGAGTTGTACACGAACATCGCCTTGCCTTCCGAGCCGCGGATGGGGGTGCCGGTACGCGGGTTGGTGCTTGCGGTGATGGCAATGGCGGTATTGTCGGTAATGGTGGAATCCTGCAGGTCGTGGATAAGGAAGCCGTAGCCCTCGTCGCCCTCGGCATGATTGCCGACGATGGTCAGCCGGCGCGACTGCATCAGGGCGAAGCCGGCGCGGTTGTTCCAGGTTCGATTGCCGACGACTTCGTTGTCATTGGAATTCATGTAGTGCACACCGTAGCGCTGGGTGTGCAGGTGGTTGCCTTCGAGCCGGTTGTTGTGGGAGAAGTCGATATAGATGCCGTCGCGCGTCTCCCAGACGATATTGTCCTTGACCAGGCTGCGCTGGGTATTGAACAGGTGAATACCGTTGCCGCGGTCTTGGTGGCGCAAGAGAATGTCGCCGCTGATGCGGTTGCCTTCGACCCGCGCCTCGTTGCTGCCGTGCAGCCAGATGCCGAAGCCGCGCGCCTCGATGCGATTGTCGACCAGTTGGACGCCGGTGGCATTGCGCGTGGTGTAGATGGCGGCATCCATGTCGGTGAGGTTGGCGCCACCGTTTCTCAGATGCAGGCCTTGGACAACAACGTCTGGGGCGTCGATCCACAGCAGGTGGCCCTGCCCGTTGCCGTCGATGACGGCACCTTCCCGAGCACTCAGCGTCACTGGCCGTTCAATGCGGAAATTGCCTTCGTGAACGCCCGCTTCCAGTACCAGGTGTGCCCCATCGGATGCCCCGGCCAATGCCTGGTCAAGTTCGCCGGGTGCCACGGTGATGGCGGCGGCAAGCAGTGGCGGGGTGAACAGGAACAGGAGGGCCGTGAGCAGTCTTTTCATCGTCTCGTCAATACGCTTGAATCGAAACGGGGTGGCGGAAGTCCGCCACCCCGCGGTTGTCGGTCATTGAGACCTTCCTGGTTTACGCCGGTTCGACCAGCATGCGCCCGCCCATCTCCATGTGCAGGGCATGGCAGAACCAGTTGCAGTAGTACCAGTACACACCGGGCTTGTCGGCAACGAAGGTCGCCGAAGCGGTCTGCTGCGGGCTGAGCTCGAAGCTGATGCCGTGATCGGTCATGCAGAAGCCGTGGGAAAGATCTTCGACACGGTCGAGGTTGGTGACCACGACGGTGACCTCGTCGCCCTGCTTGACCTTGAACTCCTCCATGCCGAATGCCGGTGCGACCGAGGTCATGTAGACGCGTACCTTGTTGCCGTCGCGGATGACCTTGTTGTCGCGCTCGACGTTCACGCCGTCGGCTTCGGCCATGGCGATGGTCTCGGCAAAAGTGGGATCGTCGCGGCTGTAGATCTGGCGCGTGTTGATCTGGTCGCGACGAACGATGACGGCGTCATGCGGCTCGGCGAAGGTGGGCGTGTCGTGCACCAGCTTCATCTCGTCGCCGGAGATGTCGATCATCTGGTCATTTTCGGCATGCAGCGGTCCGACCGGCAGGAAGCGGTCCTTGGAGTGCTTGTTGAGCGAGAACAGCCATTTGCCGTCGGCATCCTTCGACTCGGCCAGGGTGGCGTGGTTGTGGCCGGGCTGGTAGTGCACGTCGAGTTTCTGGATGATGTAGTCGACCTCTTCACCCTGCCAGTTGCGTACCGCGTTCTCCATGTTCCACTTGACGATCTGGCTGTCGAGATAGAGCGTGGTGTAGGCGTTGCCGCGGCCATCAAAGGTGGTGTGCAGCGGGCCCAGTCCCAGCTCCGGTTCGGCGGCGATGACATCCCTCGGGTCGTCCAGCTCATCGGCAAACAGCGCGTCGAGCCGATCGATCTCGATCATGCTGACTGTCGGCGAGAGCTTGCCGGCGGCAATGAAGTACTTGCCATCAGTCGAGGTGTTGAGACCGTGCGGGCTTTTCGGGATCGGCACGTAGCGGGTGACCGCCGAGCCGTGGCGCCCGTCGACTACGGGCACCTCGTTGTCGCCGTAGGTTGTATAGTCGCCGTTGCGCACGGCTTCCTCGATGCGCTCAATGTTGAAGATCACCACCCAGTCGCGTTCCGGCGCCATCATGTCGGCCTGGTGTACCGCGCGCTCGGAGTTGTAACAGGTCGAGGCGGCATACTTGCCGGTATAGTCGGCATCCATGTTGTCGAGGTTGCCGTCGACCAACACCTGCCAGGCCACTTCCATGGTTTCGGCATCGATCGCGCTCCACACCGTCCAGTACTCCTCGGGGTTGTCGAGGTGGCGGCCGTCGTTGGGCTTGGGCACGATGTACTCGGAGTTGCAGAAGACGTAGTTGGTTTTCGGTACCTTCTGCAGCCTCAAGCCGTGAATGGCCTGGGCATTGGGGATGGTCGTCATCTTGTCGCACTTGAAGATATCAAGCCGGATGCGCGCCACGCGGGTGTTGGCCTTGTCGTTGATGAACAGGTACTTTCCGTCATGGCTGCCGTCGGTATAACTGACATGCGGATGGTGGGCATCGCCGTTCGGGAATCGGTGCGAATCGCCCATGATGCGTCGGGACTCGTTGGTCGTGCCCCAGCCCGAGGCCGAACAGTGGTTGAATACCGGGATTCGCATGATCTCGCGCATCGAGGGCACGCCGTACACGCGCACTTCGCCGGAGTGACCGCCGGACCAGAAGCCGTAATACTCATCCAGTTCGCCGGGCGGTACGTGGTAGCTCGGCGACGATCCGGAGTTGCGTGCTTCAGCGGTACGGCTGCCGCCCAGCAGCAGCCCGGCCGAGCCGGCGCCGGCCATGCCGAGTGCGCCGACTGTGGCGGTGACACCAAGGAAGCGGCGGCGACCGCTATCCTGGACGTCGGTGTCTTCTGTCTTGGGAGTCTTGTCCCGGGTCTTGTCGTTCATCGTTTCACCTCTCGGGTTGCTTCATGGGATCGAGCTTGTCATGTGCCAGCCATGCACTCGTTCGCTCTTTCATGTGTCGGCCACCTTCAGTGGCACTCGGTTGTCGCCTGTGGCCAGCTTTTCCGCCTTTTCCCTGCGCTTGCGGCGCATGATCATGGGCGGGCACTTCTGATCGTTGAAGTACGTGACCTGGCAGTCCAGGCAGTAATGGCACTCGTTGGGATTG
>SKZJ01000195.1 GCA_007127425.1 Wenzhouxiangella sp. | reverse complement strand
TTGCCACAGGCAATCTTAACCGATACCGAATGGGAGGACACCTCATTGTCGGCTGGTTGGCTGGTGGGGTTGTCGTTTTGTCAGTTCGTCGGTTCGTAGCTTGGTCTTTTAGCCCGTTCCCCCGTTCCCCCGTTCCCCGGTTAACCCGTTAACCCGTTCCCCCGTTAACCCATTCACTTTTAGCCTTTCACCTTTCACCCAAAACTATACAAACGTATAGTATCCTGACCCCATGCCGCACCCTTACGCCGAACTCCACACCCTCACCGCCTTCAGTTTCCGGCGCTCGGCCGCGCTGCCGCAGGAACTGGTAAAACGGGCCGTGGAGCTGGGGTACCAGGCGCTGGCGATCACCGACGAGTGCTCGGTGGCCGGCGTGGTGCGTGCCCACGAAGCCGCGCGCGAGCAGGACCTGCGCCTGATCGTCGGGACCGAGATTTTCACCGGTAACGGCCTGCACCTGGTCCTGCTCGCCCCGAACCAGACCGCCTACACCCAGATCTGCCGCCTCATCACCCGCGCCCGCCGCCGCGCCACCAAGGGCACGTATCAGGTCTTGCCGGAGGATCTCGAGGAGGGGCTCGACGACGTCCTGGTGATCTGGAAACCGGTTCCAGAGGGCAACGGAGCAACGAGCCAACCTGATAACGAACCAACGAGCAGACCAACCAACGAACAAACCATCCGCCACCTGAAGCACCTCTTCGGTGACCGCCTGTGGCTGGGCGCCACCCGATACCTTATCCCCGATGAAGCCGAATGGTTCGAAGTGATCGAACGGCTGGGCCAATGTCACGATATCCCGCGCCTGGCCTGCGGCGACGTGCGCATGGTCACCCGTGCACAGCGACCATTGCTCGACGTGCTCACCGCCCTGGACGAGGGCAAGCCGGTGGCAGAATGCGGCCTGGCACTGGCGGCCAACGGCGAGCGCCATCTGCGGCCGATCGACACGCTGGAGAAAATCTACCCGGCCGCCTGGCTGGCCGAGACCGTGCACCTGGCCGAACGCTGTCATTTTTCACTAGGTGAACTCGACTACCACTACCCGAAAGAACTGGCCCCGGCCCCGCTCACGCCGGCGCAGCACTTGCGCCGGATCACCATCGCCGGACTGCACAGTCGCTACGGCGACAACCCGCCCGACAAGGTCCGCGCCCTGGTCGCGCGCGAACTGAAACTGATCGAGGAAATGGGCGTGGAAGCCTTCTTCCTCACCGTCGAAGATATCGTGCGCTTTGCCCGCTCGCGCGGCATCCTCTGCCAGGGCCGCGGCTCGGCCGCCAACTCGGCGGTGTGCTATTGCTTGGGGATCACCGAGGTCGACCCGTCGAAGCAGCAGCTGCTGTTCGAGCGCTTCATCTCCAAGGAGCGTAACGAGCCGCCCGATATCGATGTCGACTTCGAGCACGAGCGACGCGAGGAGGTGCTGCAGTACATCTATGACAAGTACGGTCGCGAGCGCGCCGCACTGGCCGCCACCGTCATCGCCTACCGACCGAAAAGCGCACTGAAGGATGTCGGCCGTGCGCTCGGCCTGGATCCGCTGCGAATGAATCGCCTCACCGCTTCGCTGGCCTGGTGGGACCAGCCCGACGTCTGGCCCGAGCGCCTGGCCGAATGCGGTTTCGACCCGGATTCAAAGATCACCCGGTATCTCATGGCGCTGACCTCGCAACTGGTCGGCCTGCCGCGCCACCTCTCGCAGCATGTCGGCGGCATGGTCATCTCCGATACGCCCCTGCACCACCTCGTCCCGGTCGAAAACGCCGCCATGGCCGACCGCACCATCATCCAGTGGGACAAGGACGACCTGGAAACGCTGGGGTTGCTGAAAGTCGACTGCCTGTCGTTGGGGATGCTGACGGTGATCCGCAAGGCCATTGACTTGATCAATGGCCTTGCGGATCACGGAGGAAAGGTAAAAGGTGAAAAGAAAAAAGGGAAAGAGAAGCATGGCTGCCCTCCTTTTACCTTTTACCTTTCACCTTTTACCGCCAGCGACCTGTCGCTGGCCACCATCCCCCGCGAAGACCCGTCGACCTACGCCATGCTCTGCTCGGGCGATGCCGTGGGCGTGTTCCAGGTCGAATCGCGGGCGCAGATGGCGATGCTGCCCCGGCTCAGGCCCCGCTGCTTCTACGACCTGGTCATCGAGGTGGCCATCGTGCGGCCGGGGCCCATCCAGGGCGACATGGTTCATCCCTACCTCGAGCGGCGCCGGGATCCGGACAAGGTGACCTATCCCAGCGAGGCCCTGAAAGGCGTGCTTGAGCGCACCCTGGGTGTACCCATCTTCCAGGAACAGGTCATGCAGATCGCCATCGTCGCCGCCGGCTTCTCGCCCGGCGAGGCCGATGGCCTGCGCCGCGCCATGGCCGCCTGGAAACGCCGCGGCGGTCTCGAACCCTTCCGCGACAAGCTGATGTCCGGCATGAGCGAGCGCGGCTACAGCGAGGAATTCGCCGAGCGCATCTACACCCAGATCTGCGGCTTCGGCGACTACGGCTTTCCCGAATCGCACGCCGCCAGCTTCGCCCTGCTCACCTATTTCTCCGCCTGGCTGAAATGCCACCACCCCGCCGCCTTCGCCTGTGCGCTCATCAACAGCCAGCCCATGGGCTTCTACGCCCCGGCCCAGATCATCAACGACGTCAAGCGCCACGGTGTGCGGGTGCTGCCGGTGGATGTGAGGGTGAGTGGGTGGGATTGCGCACTGGAGCAGCGAGAGCCGCGTACACCTGCAACATTTGTCGCCCCGGAAATCGCGCAGCGATTATCCGGGGCCTCGCACACTCGAGAACACGCTCAGTCTCGTGCTGATCTGCCACGTGCGAGGTCCCGGCTCTCCGCTTGCGCTCCGGCCGGGACGACAGCTCACCGCCCCATTCGCCTGGGCCTGCGCCTGGTCAAGGGCTTCGACGAGGCCGCCGCCGAACGCATCGTCACCGCCCGTGCCGAGCGGGCCTTTCGCGATATCCAGGACCTGACCGAACGCGCCGGGCTGGATCGGCGTCAGGTACGGGCGCTGGCCAATGCCGGCGCGCTGAAGGGACTGGCCGGGCATCGTCACCGTGCGCGCTGGGAAGCCCTGGCCGCACGGCGCCAGGGCGATCTGCTCGAACACACTGTTATCCGTGAACCGCATATCGCTATCCGCCCGCCGCAGGCCCGGCAGGAACTGATCGACGACTACGCTCACCTCGGCCTGAGTCTCGATCATCACCCGTTGAAACTGCTGCGCCCATACCTCGGCGGGCGAGTGCGACCGGCCAGCGAACTGCCGGCCATCGCCGATGGCCAACGCATCGAGGCCGCCGGCGTGGTCACCCATCGCCAGCGCCCCGGCACCGCCTCGGGCGTGATCTTCATGTCGCTGGAAGACGAGACCGGCATCATCAACGTCATCGTCTGGCCAAAACTGGTCGAGCGCTACCGCCGCGAAGTCCTTACCGGCCGCATACTGCGCATTGCCGGCAAACTGCAGAACGCCGAGGGCACCCAGCACCTGGTGGCCGAACGCATCCATGGCGAAGACCACCACCTCGACCGCCTCAGTGCCGGGTCACGGGATTTCTGCTGAACCGGCCGGGCGTTCGGGCGAATATCAACCGCCGCTTTCGGCTCGATCGGTGAGGCGCCGCCTGGCCCAGGCACCCACCAAGGTCAATGCCACCAGCACGAACAGAGGTACCAGCGTGCCGACAGTAATCGCCTCATCGCCCTCCACCGCATCGGCAATGCCATGGATAGCCGTGGCGTAGATGCCCCACTTGATCGTCAGCCCCAAGATCGTGGCGGCAATGAATGACGGCAGCGGCAAGCGCAATACCCCGCTGGCAAAGTTGATCACCGAGTGCGGAAAACCCGGCAGCATGCGCATGGCCAGCAGTGTCAACATGTCGCCACGCTGTTCGAGCACGTCGACCACTTTTCCCGACGCACCGGAGGGTTTCCAGTCCCGCCCCAGATGGCCCGAGAAACGATAAGCGCCCAGCGCGCCGGCCGTG
>SKZJ01000028.1 GCA_007127425.1 Wenzhouxiangella sp. | reverse complement strand
TCGGTATCGGGAATCGAATCAATCTCTTCGGGTGAACGGATCACCCGGTGACCCAGGCAACCGGCCTGGTCGAAGGCCTTGAGATGGATCGGGTCGTTGGGGTCGCCATCAAGCTTGAGCAGGGTCTGGTTCACCCGCCTCAGGAAGCGCAGGACGTCGTCCTTTTCATGGGCTTCCTCGAATACGCCGACGCGAATACCGCCGAGATGGGCACGACGCTTCATCAGCGCCTTGTCGCGAAACAGCACGGACTGGCCGTGCAGCCGCGGCTTGTCCATCAGGACCGAGTTGATCGCCCCGGCCCATTCCACCGTCTCCTCGAAAAGCGGGATGGTCACATCGACGCCTTCGTTCTTGAGGGTCTCGGCAATCGCAAGCGAGCGCTCGTTGATCCGCTCGAAATCCCACTCAAGAAAAGGAATCTTGTTCTCACGGGCATAGTCGGCAGCCCAGGATGGCGCAACCACGACGTAGCGCCGGTCGAACCGCTCCATCGCGTCAATCGCATTCAGGCTCCAGCCGAGCAACGCAATGTAGCCCTTGTCGGGATTCTTTTCCACACCCTTGGAACGGGTGGGACGCTGCACCGCGCCGGGTTGATTCTGCTGAATCATGTCATGGCCTCCGGTTCGAATCATTGGGGTTCAAGTATCAAGCTAACACAGACCTGGTCTTTCTTTCCGTGAAAGGCCGCCTTTTGCAGGCAAATGCTGCCAACATCACATACTTCTCTATAGCCTCCCGATAGTTCAGGTAAGATACTCAGGCGTCTTGCGAGCGGCGCTCTGACAACCTGGGCTCGACCATCGAGATGGCAATCCCCATTGTTTACCTAATTGCCCATGATAGTGTGTTCGGTAGCGCACATACGTGCAGGCGCTGTCTGCGAGAAAATTTCTTATTCGGCATAGGGAGAAGCCAGGTTATGAAAAGCGGACCGGACCGCAACGACTTGCTCGCCCTTTTGCCGCAAGAAACCAAGGATCGGGTCTTTCCGAAGTTGCGCGAGATCGATATGCCGCTGGGCAAGGAGATCTATGCCGCCGGCCAGCAAGTGCAGT
Source organism: Wenzhouxiangella sp. (assembly GCA_007127425.1). GTDB lineage: Bacteria > Pseudomonadota > Gammaproteobacteria > Xanthomonadales > Wenzhouxiangellaceae > Wenzhouxiangella. The sequence goes on along the minus strand of SKZJ01000028.1, from coordinate 2,952 downwards.
ACGTCTATTTCCCGATCGACTGCATCGTTTCCCTGCTCTATGTCATGCTCGACGGCCACTCGGCCGAGATCTCGGTTGTCGGCCGCGAAGGCATCATCGGCATCGCGGTGTTCATGGGCGGGGACAGCACACCCAGCCGGGCCGTTGTTCAGAGCGGCGGCAAGGCCTACCGGCTGCCGGCCAGCGAGCTCAAGAGCGAGTTCAACAACGATGCCGCAATGCGCATGCTGATGCTGCGCTACACCCAGGCACTGATCACCCAGATGGCCCAGACTGCCGTGTGCAACCGGCACCACACCATCGACCAGCAGTTGTGCCGCTGGCTACTCCTCTCCCTGGACCGTCTGCCGACCAACGAACTGACCATGACCCAGGAACTGATCGCCAACATGCTGGGCGTGCGCCGGGAAGGCGTGACCGAGGCGGCCGGCAAGTTGCAGAAGCTGGGCGTGATCAACTACCAGCGCGGGCGAATTTCCGTCCTTGACCGCCCGAAGCTGGAAGAACTCTCCTGCGAGTGCTACGCCGTGGTCAAGGAAGAAACCGACCGCCTGGCAGCCTACTCGAAGTTCCTCTAAGGAACCTCTGAACAACGACCGCTCAACCGCCGCATTCGTCTGATCCATAACGGAATCTCCAACGTGCTATGCCGAACAGACGGGCCGCGCCATGGCAGCGAGCATTGGGTAGCGCACGGATGCTGGAACACTCGCTATCTTCAGTGGGTGATGGCGCCGTGTTGAGGAAAGCCCATGTCCACTTCAGCCTCAGCAAGTGCCACCAACCAGCTCATCGATCGACTGCCCGCCGCCGCCTCACGGTCGCTGCTGGCCGCCTGTCGGACGGTAGATCTCGAATTCGATCAAGTGCTCGCCGAGGCGAACGCGCCCATAGCGCACGTACTGTTCCCGACCACAGCCATCATCGCGGTCACGACCCAGGTGAAAGACCGCAACCCATTGGAGATGAGCATGATCGGTCATGAGGGCATGCTGGGCGCGACGCTGGCACTGGGGATCAAGCGTCAGCCCATGCGCCCCGTCGTCCAGAGGAGTGGTCAAGCCCTGGAGATCGCAGCGATGGAGTTCCGGCGCCAGGTTAAAAGCAGCCCGGCGCTCCGACGCCTCGTCGATGGCTACCTGTTCGTGCTCGTGGAGCAACTGGCCCAGACCGCTGCGTGCAACGCCTTCCACGAAGTGTCCGCCCGCCTCGCCCGCTGGCTGCTGATGATGGACGACCGCACCCGGGGTGAACCCCTGGAACTGACCCACCTGTTCCTGTCCGACATGCTCGGGGTGCGCCGCAGTGCAGTCACCATCGCAGCCGGTCACATGCAGGAACAGCAGTTGATCCGGTACGCCCGCGGGAACATCCAGGTGCTGTCGCGATCCGGGCTGGAATCGGTTGCCTGCGATTGCTACCCGGCAAGCGTCGCCTCCTATCAGCGCCAGTTCGGTTCCGAGGAAACGGACACCGACCGTGTTCATCCCAATGTGCGCCATCGTACGGACGGACTTTCCCCTGAGGCATAGGCTCAAACCCCTGACACAGTGAAACTTTTCCCGTTCTGTCGGGAGGGCTCTGATCAGGAACCCGCGGTACTGAACACCAGCGCCACGCGACACACATCCTCTCCGGAGCCTGCAAATGCAACCTTCATACAGCGCAATGAAAAAACTACTGAAGTTATCTGCGGTGGCGGCGGTTTCCCTGATGCTGCTCGGTGCGTGCGCTTCCACGCCACCACCCCCCACACAATCCCTGACAGACGCTCGCCTGGCGATTGCCAACGCCGAACAGTCGGATGCACGCCAGTACGCCGGTGCCGAGTTGGACGAAGCACGTCGACAACTGTCCATGGCCGAACGCGCCGTCGGCATGGATCGCATGGTCGAGGCGGCGCGCTTTGCCAGGCAGTCGCAAGTCGCGGCTGAGCTGGCAACGGCGCGAACCGGATCTGCCAAGGCACTTGAGATCAATCATGAAATGCGCCGAAGCACCGAAGCATTGCTCGAGGAAATGCGGCGCACCGAGCGTACTGGAGGCAGACAATGAGCATCGCAACCACAATCGCAAAGACAAGCGAGAGACGCCAGAACTGGAATCGCGGCTTGCGGATTGCCGCATTGACAATGGCAACCCTCCTGCTGGCAGCATGTGCCACCACGCCGTCAAGCCCGCCGGGTTCATCCGAGGTGCGCGCAAAGCTCAACGCGCTTCAGGCCGATCCGAATCTGGCACCGCATGCGCGTGTCGAAATACGCGAAGCCGAAGAGGCCGTGAGAACTGCGGAGCAACCGTTGTCGCGTTCCACCGACCCGGACCTGGCTGCTCACTGGGTCTACCTGGCCGATCACAAGGTGGAAATCGCTCGAGCCAGGGCACAGACCCGCTTTGCGGAAAGTCAGCGCAGCTTGCTCGGAGAAGAACGTGAGCGGGCACGACTCGCCGCACGAACCCGAGAGGCCGACAGGGCCCACGCCGATGCGCAAATGGCCCGAAGTGAAGCGGAGAGAGCGCGACGCGAAGCGGAAGCGGCTCGGGCGGCTGGAACGGAATCAGAAGCTGCCGCTTTGCGGCGGGAAGCCGAAATGCAGCGCCAGATCGAGATGCTGGAAGCCGAGATCACCAGTCGAGGACTGGTCCTGACCCTGGGCGACGTGCTGTTCGACACCGCCAGCGCCCAGCTGCAGGGCGGCGCCCATACCAATCTCGACAAGTTGGTGCACTTCCTCAATCAATACCCTGGTCGGCACGTTCAGATTGAAGGCCACACCGACAACGTCGGCTCGCACGAATACAACCGGGATCTGTCGCAACGCCGTGCCGATTCGGTGAAACAGTTTCTGACCCAGCGGGGCATTGCCTCGGAGCGGATCACCACGGCCGGAATCGGCATGGATCGACCGGTCGCGTCCAATGCCTCGGCCAGCGGTCGCCAGATGAACCGCC
>SKZJ01000161.1 GCA_007127425.1 Wenzhouxiangella sp. | reverse complement strand
CCCTGGACGCCGGCCATCGTTTGCTGCAGCTTCGCGCGCACAGTCTGAACATGGCCGAACTGACAGCGATGGGTCATCGGCTGGAATCGCTGGTGCGTTCGCAGGGTGGGCGCTGGCTGCTGAATGGCCCCGCAGAGCTGGCTATGGAGCTGGGTGCCGACGGCGTTCATCTCACTTCTCGCGCCCTCGCGCAGCTTGTCGCCAGACCCTTGCCGGACGACCGTCTGGTTATTGCGTCCTGCCATGATCATAACGAGCTCTTTCAAGCAGGGAGTATTGGCGCTGACCTGGTCTGCATTTCCCCGGTCGCATCGACCCCGTCTCATCCCGGCAGCGAAGTGCTGGGCTGGGAGGGTTTCCAGTCGCTGTGCCTCCATTCGCCGCTACCGGTATTCGCGCTGGGCGGGCTGGCTCCCATCGACCTGGCGCGGGCGCGACGGCACGGTGCTTTCGGCGTGGCCGGAATTTCCGGATTCGGTGGTGGTGAATAAGCTCTCAAAAACCTCCCTGCCGCTACGCCCGCGTGCACTGCCGGCGGCTGGCAATGTCGATCTCTGGCTCGTTGACCTGGCAGATCTACCGCTCGAGCCTGTGCCGCCCGGCACGGACCGAGCCGGTGCACTGCGGGCGAGGCGGATTCGCCAGCAATTCATGCTGAGGCTGCTTCTGGGGAGCTACCTGGGTTGTCCGGGACGCGAGATCGAGTTGATTCGCCCTGAGCGCGGCAAGCCCAGACTGGGCGGGCGACATTCCAAAAGCCCCATGCAGTTCAATCTCTCGCATAGCGGTTGCTGGTTGGCGTTGGTCGTCTCCCGTGATTGTCCGGTTGGGGTAGATATCGAGTACGAGCGCAGTATGCCGCGTGCAGGGGCGCTGGCACGACGATTCTTCCCGGTCGCTGAAGCCCGTTCCCTGGTCGGTCTCGACGAGCCGTTCCGCTCGCGCACCTTCCTGCAGCACTGGACTGCACGCGAGGCGCTGGTCAAGGCTCGCGGGTGCGGTCTGGCCGGCATGCTCAAGCGTATCGAACTGGCGGGCAGTCCTCCCGCACTCACACGATTGCCGCAGGAGTGGGGTGAGTCGGCGTCCTGGAGTCTGGTCATGCCGCGCCTGCCCGACGGGGTGGTGGGCCATGTAGGGGCCGCAGGACGTCAGGTTCGGGTGCAGACGCACCTGCTCGTTCCACTCGGGCGCCCCTGATTAGAGTACTGCCTCGAACTTCCTCCTCCTATTCGGTTCGATCGTGCAGGCAATGCACTGTCGCCTTCCAGAGGATATTTCCGTAGTAATAGGGAGTATGCCTGTTACACCTGCGGATTGACCAGGGAGGATTCCGTGTTGAGGCGATTGTTGCTGATAGTCTTGTTGCTGTGTGGTCTGAACACCGCCATGGCGAACCAGAATGCCTGGCTGCTGGATGGCGAGGTTGCCGAACGTGTCGGTACCCGGTCGGTGGCGGCGATGCAGGCGTGGCGGGTGCAACCCAACGTGAATGCCGTCGCGCACGCGGAAGAGCGGCTGGAGATTTCGTTACCCGGCCGCAGCCCGTTGATTGCTGCACGCACCCGCTTGATGGTGCGCTCGCCGACAGACCTGACCTGGATTGGTCGGGCCGAGCCCGAGGGCACGCTGGTCGCGATTACGATTAAAGACGGCTGGATGGCCGCCAGGATCCAGGCCGGAGACCAGTTGTTCGAGATGCGCCCGCATGCCGAACACGGCAGCGTGTTGCTGCAGTTCGACCCGGCCCGTTTTCCGCAATGCAGCGGCGCAGAATTGCCTGAGCACACGACCACCACGCCCGCCGATGAGCGCCATGTTCACCACGGTGAGCACACATTTTCTGCAGGCTCGGAGAGGTCAGGCGGGGAAACCGTGCGGCTGGATACCCTGGTGGCTCATTCCCCGGCCGTGACCGATCTGCTTGGTGGCCAGCAACAGATGCAGGCGGTTGCGCAATTGGCTGTCGACCTGACCAATGAAAGCTTTGCCAACAGCGATGTCGACGTAGTCATACGTCTGGTTCACGTGGCCGAGGCCGCTGTTCAGGAGTCCAGCGCGTGTTCCGGCACCGATGGCGATCTTCGCGCCGCTCGCGACAATCCCGAGCTGCACACGTTGCGTGATGAGCATTTCGCTGATCTGGTGGCGGTGATCACCGATGGCGGCTACTGCGGCTGCGCCTATGTGCAACGCGACTGGGACGTGATGGACTTCGAGTCCTGGGCCTACCAGGCAACCTCCCTGGGTTGTGCGGTGGGAGGGCTGACTGTTGCCCATGAGTACGGTCACAACCTGGGGATGGAACACAACCCGGAAAACTCCAGTGTGGGGCCAGGAGACGCCTCCTTCGATTGGTCATTCGGCCATCGTGTCAACGGCGAGTTCCGTACCGTCATGTCGTATTTCAATGCTGCTGCCTGTGACGGTGGCTGTCCCCGAATCGCGCACTTCTCCAATCCCGATGTGAACTACGAGGGAACGCCTACGGGGATCGGCGGCGAACGCAACAATGCGCGCACGGCACGCGAGTTGGCACCGTTGGTAAGCGATTTCCGCATTGCACCGGACGAGGCGATGCCGATCCCGTCTCTGAACCCTTCTTCGCTGGGGTTTACGCTGGTCTCCGGGCAATCAGAACAGTACACGATCCAATTGCTTAACGAGGGCGATGACGAGTTTGAATGGATGGTTGAACAGACTGTTCTCGAAGCATCGGGCAGCGGCGAGTTTGGTCACGATCCGGCGCTTGATGAGAGTTTTTATCTGCCGACATTCACTGTTACTGGCCCGGACGACGACGGTCTTGACTTCGTTTCGCATCGCCGAGCCGGCGGGTACACCACCAGCGGAGAAGTCGTGGGGATCAGTTTCCAGGGGCAAGTGGAATTGCAAGGCGATGGTGATAAGCCTGCCGATCTGGCCATGATCGTGCTCGATCCGGAAGATAATCAGACATGGTTCGGAACGGGTCGCCCGTGGGATTTTGCCGATGCTGAAGGTGATGGTTTCTACCAGTCAACCTTCACCTCGCCCTACGGTACTGAGCCCCGTTTGGACAAGGGGCGCTGGTTGTTCTGGTTCACCAGTTATGCCGAAGATGAGCAGCAGCAGACCTGGAGTGATGTGCAAATCACGCTGCACAAGCAAGCAGTGGATACCGGTTGTGATGCCCCGGCCGACGTGTCCTGGCTGACCGGCGTCAGTCCGGAAGATGGAGTGCTGGACTCCGGTCAAGGCCAAGAAATCACGGTTTCGGTCGATACTGCCGGCCTGTCCGCTGGCAACTATTCAGCGACCTTGTGTTTCAAGGTCAATGACCCGCGCATCGATACCATGGGACTCGATATCGAGTTGTCTGTTAATGATGATTCGCCGATCATCCTTCACGACCGCTTCGAGAGCGACTGATTATTTGTTGCAAACACGGATTCTCGGCGTCACGCCAGCCGAGTTATGGGGTGCGCCATGATGGCCTGACTATCTGTCTTTCGAGATGCAGGTGCGAAGTCCAATGAGCACGCCGAAGGCCAGGGCAATCCCGCCGCCCACGAGATAGTCGGCGGCGAGCAGGATGCTGCCGCCGATGACAAGCGAGCCGGCGAACAGGCCGGTGACCAGACGGGTGTTGCGACGATTTTCGACTCGAGACCGCCGCTCCAGCTCGGCCGACTGCCGGCGGGTCTGCAGGTCGCCGGCTGTGGCTTTCTTCAGGAAGTCATGGATCAGGCCGGGCAATTCGGGTGATTGAGCCAGCCAGCCGGGCAGTTCGCGGCCGATGCGACGGGCGGTGCGCGGCAGGCCGTAGCGCTCGGCGAAAATCCCTTCCAGTTCGGGTTTGGCGACTTCCCAGATGTTGAGCTTCGGGTACAGGTCGCGTGCCATGCCCTCGATGTTGAGCAGGGTCTTTTGCAGCATGATCAACTGGGGTTGCAGGGTCAGCTTGAAGCGCCGGGCGACCGCGAATAGTGCCAGTACCATCTCGGCAAACGAGACTTCTTCCAACGGCCGGGTGAAAT
>SKZJ01000217.1 GCA_007127425.1 Wenzhouxiangella sp. | reverse complement strand
GATGTCCCAAGCCGAGGGAACCGGCTCCGTACGCACTGTCTTGCCCGGGCTCGCCGTGGCGATTGCCGTGGCCGCCGGGGCATGGCTGCTGGTGGTGACACTGGGCCACCTACCGCCGCCGATTGGTCAATGGCCGGTCAGCACGATGCTCATCGCCATCCTTGCCGGGCTGGCACTGTCTGGAGTCGCGGCACGGCAGCCGGGCTGGACGCCGGGGCTGGCACTGGCACAAGGGCCGATTCTCAAGCTGGCCGTCGCCCTGATCGGACTGCGCCTGAGTCTGGTCGAACTCGGACATCTCGGCATCGATGCGCTGCCACTGGTTGTCGTGGTGGTTCTGCTCGGCCTGTTACTGGCATTCGTGCTGGGCCGCCTGGCCGGTGCCGGCCCGCGCCTGACCGCACTGCTGGCTGTCGGCACTTCCATCTGCGGCGCTTCGGCCATTGCCGCCGCCGCTCCCGGACTGCGCGCGCGCGGCGAGGAAATCGGCTATGCCATTGCCTGCATCGCACTGCTCGGCCTGACCGCCACCGTGCTTTACCCGCCCCTCCTTCACCGCCTGTTCGACGACCCTGTAACCATTGGCCTGATTCTCGGGGTGGCCGTGCACGATACCGCCCAGGTCACCGCGGCCGCGGTGCTGTACGAACAGGTCTCCGGCCAGGAAGGTACCCTGGTGGCCGCCACCGTGGCCAAGCTGATCCGCAATGCCGGCATGCTGGTCTTGATTCCGGCCGTCATCTGGTTCGCCAGCCGACGAGAGCGGGACGGCAAGGCCCGCGTGGCCCTGCCGCTTTTCATCGTCGCCTTCATCGGCCTTTCGGGCCTGCGCACTCTCGGCGATGCCTGGCTGGGCCGCGACCATGCGCTCTGGCAGGGCGCGATCGAGCTGGTCGGCCATTTCAGCCTGTTTGCCTTCGCCATGGCCATGGCTGCACTCGCCATGGCGGTGCGACCGGCCGAACTGAAAGCCATTGGCTGGAAACCGGCCGTGGCTGCCGTCATCGCCGCGCTCGGCATGCTGGCGCTGGCCATCACCTGGGTTTCTTTGATTTTGGATAGACTGTGATTTTTCCCCTTTGGAAAACCACATGTTCCAGCGCTCGATTGCCGCACTCGGCTTCCTGATCGTTGCCCTTGCCCTGACCGGCTGCGCCCTGCTCGAAGAACTGCCCGGCGACTTGCGGGGCAACGGCACCGACGAAGCGCGGGTCGCAGCCGCGCTGCGCGAGGCACTGGCCGTTGGCAGCGAGCGTGCCAGTGAACGTGCCGGCAGGCTCGACGGCTATCTCGGCAACGCCATGATTCGTATCGTCCTGCCGCACGAGGTCCAGCGCACCGCATCCCGCCTGCGCATGATCGGCCTCGGCCGCGAGGTGGATGAACTGGAGGTGGCCATGAACCGGGCAGCCGAAGCCGCGGCAGGCGAAGCCGTCGCCGTGTTTCGCAACGTGATCTCCGGCATGCGCCCGGCCGACGTGTTCGCGGTCCTCAACGGCCCGGACGATGCCGCCACCACCTACCTGCGCCAGCAATCCGAGAATGTTTTGAGGCAGCGCTACCAGCCCATCGTCACACATCACCTCGGCCAGGTGCGGGCCACCGAGCTTTATGTCGAACTGGCGCGGCGCTACAACCAGCTGCCGCTGGTCGACCCGATCACCGTCGACCTCGACGACTACGTGACCGGCCGGGCGCTCGACGGTCTGTTCACCCTGCTGGCCGAGGAGGAGCAGCGTATCCGAAACGATCCGGTCGCGCGCACCACGCAACTGCTGCGCGAGGTCTTCGGGCGGGGCTGATTCAGCGCTCCAACCCCCACTGGATAACGCTACACTGCTCTTCAGCCCACCCAGCAGACGAAGTCACACGACATGCAATGGATCACGCACAAGTTCGGCGGCACCAGCCTCGCCGATGCCGATTGCATACGCCACGTTGCCGGACTACTGGTCGAGCGCGACGAACCCGCGCAGGCCGTGGTGGTGTCCGCCATGGCCGGGGTCACCAACGAACTGCTGTCCATCACCGGCGAAGCCGCCGCCGCGCAGCCCGCCTGGCGTGATCGGCTGGATGAACTGCAGCGGCGCCATATCGATACGGCCGGTGAGCTGCTGGATGACGATCAGCAGCTTGGCACCACCCGCGACCGCCTGACTCAAAGATTCGATGAATTGCGCCAGCTCCTGGCCAGCCTGGAGTTGATGGGCACCGCACCGACCGAAGCCGTGGAGCTGATCTCGGGTCTGGGCGAAGTGATGTCCGCCGAGTTGCTGTCCGCCCATCTGCAGCAGATGGGTGAAGAAGCCGTCTTCATCGATGCCCGCGAAGTGTTGCGCACGCGCGCCACCGCGCTGATGACGGCAGTCGACTGGCAGGCCAGCGGCGAGTTGCTCGCTGCCTTCCGCGAGGACAACCCGGCGTCGCGCTACATCATTACCGGCTTTGTCTGCCGCCGCGAGGATGGGCGCATCTCGACGCTGGGGCGCAACGGCTCGGATTACTCCGGCACGATCTTCGGCCGCCTGTTCGAGGCCGAGGAAATCCACATCTGGACCAACGTCGACGGCCTGCTTTCGGCCGATCCCAACCAGGTGCCGCAGGCCCAGCTGCTCGATCACCTGTCCTACCGAGAAGCCTTCGAGCTGGCCTACTTCGGCGCCCGCGTGATCCACCCGCAGGCACTCAGCCCGGCGCTGGAAGCCGACATCCCGGTGTTCGTGCGCAACACTTTCAAACCCGATTGCGACGGTACGCGCATCGACTCGGCCGGCCACCCCGAACCGCCGGTCAAGGGCATCTCCGGCGTGCGCGACATGGCGCTGGTCACCATCGAGGGCGCGGGCATGATCGGCGTACCCGGCACCGCCGAACGGGTGTTCTCCGAGCTCCATCGCGCCGGCGTCTCGGTCACGATGATCTCTCAGGGCTCGTCCGAGCACTCCATCTGTCTCGTGGTGCCCGGCAGCGAGGCCGAGCGCAGCTGCAAGCTGCTTGAGGAGGCATTCGAGCGCGAGATGCGCCATGGCCTGATCCAGCGCATCTTCAGCCTGCCCGACATCCGTGTCCTGGCCATCGTCGGCGAAGGCATGGCCGGCACACCGGGCGTGGCCGCGCGCCTGTTCTCGTCACTGGCCCGTGCCGGCGTCAACGTGCGTGCCATCGCCCAGGGGGCATCCGAGCGCAATATCTCGGTGGCCATCGACGAAGCCGACGCCGAACGCGCACTCAAGGCCATCCATGCCGGTTTCTACCTGTCCGAACAGACGCTGTCGATCGGCCTGATCGGCCCCGGCCAGGTCGGGCGCACCCTGCTCGACCAGATCGAGCAGGCGCGCCAACGGCTGTTCGAGCAGGGGCATCTCGACCTGCGCCTGAGCGCCATTGCATCGTCGAAGTTCATGCGCCTGTCCGGGACCGACGGGCATATCGGCGAACAGGCTCCGCTCGGGCCGGACGATGAAGCGCTGGACTTCGAGCGCCTGACCGATCACGTCGACGACGGGCACATGCCGCATGCCGTCATCATCGACTGCACCGCCAGCGATGCCGTGTCCGACCGCTACGCCAACTGGCTCAAGCGCGGCATCCACGTCATCACCCCCAACAAGCATGCCGGCAGCGGATCGCTGGAGCGCTACCAGGCCCTCCGGCAACTGGCCGGCGGTGGCCGCGCGCGCTGGCGTTACGAGGCCACCGTCGGTGCCGGTCTGCCGGTGATACAGACGCTGCGCGACCTGATCGACACCGGCGATCGCATCCTGCGCATCGACGGCATTTTCTCCGGCACGCTGGCCTGGCTGTTCAACCGCTACCAGCCGGGCATGTCCTTCGGTGCGCTGGTGGCCGAGGCGCGTGCCGCCGGTTACACCGAGCCGGACCCGCGCGACGACCTTTCCGGCACCGACGTGGCGCGCAAGCTGGTCATCCTGGCGCGCGAAATGGGTCTGGAGATCGGGCTCGACGACATCGAGGTCGAGAGCCTGTGCCCCGATGAACTGACCGGCAAGCCGGTGGAT
>SKZJ01000020.1 GCA_007127425.1 Wenzhouxiangella sp. | reverse complement strand
GCCCGCCCCTGGCTGTACGACATCGCCAACGAGCTCGACGCCCGCGACCTGCCCGGCGAGCTGGCCCTGCTTCCCATCGTGGAAAGCGCCTACGATCCTTTCGCCTATTCCCACGGGCGCGCCTCGGGCACCTGGCAGTTTCTGAGCGCCACTGCGCGCGACAACGGACTGACCATCAACGATTTCTACGACGGTCGCCGCGACGTCTGGGCTTCAACCCGGGCCGCGCTCGACTACCTTGAATACCTGCATGGCCGGTTTGACGACTGGAATCTTGCGCTGGCCGCTTACAACGCGGGACAGGGACGTGTCCAGCGAGCCATCAACCGCAACAGCTCCAACGGGCGTCCGGTCGACTGGCAGAACCTGCCGTTGCCGAAAGAAACACGCGCCTACATACCCAAGCTCAACGGCCTGGGTTGTCTTTTCGCCGATCCGGGCGCCTACGGCTTCGATCTGCCCGTATGGGACGACCGTCCGCGCGTGGCCCGGGTTCAGTTCGACAGCCCGGTCGACGTCGTCGTGCTGGCCGCAAAATCCGATATCGAGATGGCCGAACTGGTCGCGCTCAATCCCGGACTCAACCGACACCTCACGCCCCCATCGGGCCCGCATCACCTGATCGTCCCCGCTGATCGGGCCGAGCGAGTGATGGAAGTCCTGCCCGGGATCGATGCCGAAGACATGCTGGTGTGGAACGAGGTGACGGTTCGCAATGGCGACACGCTTTCGCACATTGCCCGTCGGCACAATACTTCCGTGGCAGAACTCAGGCGCGCCAACGACCTCAACGGCGACTTTCTGCGGGCCGGCCAGACCCTGCGCATTGCCGCCAACGGCAGTACGCCGGAAGACTCGCCACACGCCGACCTCTATCACGAACTCGCCCAGCTGCAGCGGCGACTGCTGCCGACCAAGCGCTTCCAGCACCAGGTCCGGCCCGGCGAGAACCTCTGGCTGATCGCCCGCCAGTACCGCGTTTCGGTCTCGGACCTGCAGCGCTGGAACAACATCGGCAGCAACAACCTGATTCGTCCCGGCCAGCGCCTGATGGTGCATATGGATCAGGCCTCGGGCCAGGCCGCTTCAGCCACGACGGAGTATTCGGTACGAAGTGGGGACTCACTCTGGGTCATCGCTCGCCGTCACGGCGTCAGCGTGCGCGACCTGATGCGCTGGAACGGCCTTGGCGAGGGCAGCATTCTGCGCCCCGGCCAGACTTTGACCATTCGGAGGGGCGACAGTGGCTGAACGATTCAGATTGCCCGGCTGGCTGCTGTTGCTGACCCTGGCGTTGACCCAAACGCCCCTGCAGGCGGCAGTATCCCTTGATGGACAAGTCGTACAGGGTGGACTCCTTGCCGGCCAGGCGCCCCCGGGCAGCGAGGTGAAGATTGATGGCGACCCGATCATGGTTTCAGAAGACGGCCGTTTCCTGGTTGCCTTTGGACGCGACGAGACGGAAGCCCGCAAGCTCATGGTCACCCTGCCCGACGGTGAGCAATGGCAACGGGAATTGCGTCCAAAAGCACGCGAATTCGCGATCCAGCGTATCGACGGCCTGCCCGACGAACAGGTCACACCCCCACAGGCCGTGCTGAAACGTATCCGCAAGGAAGCCGCGCTCGCGCGGCATGCCCGCCAGCGCAATGATGACCGGACCGAGTGGGCGGACGGCTTCACATGGCCTGTCATTGGACGCATTACCGGCGTCTACGGCAGCCAGCGCATTCTCAACGGCAACCCACGCGCCCCACACTGGGGCATCGACATCGCCGCACCGACAGGCACGCCGGTCAAGGCGCCGGCCGGCGGAGTCGTGACGCTGACGCATGACATGTACTTCTCCGGCCTGACCATCTTCCTCGACCACGGTCACGGCCTGATTTCCTCGTTCCTGCACCTGAGTGATATCAGCGTGGAAGAAGGCCAGCGTATCGAGCGAGGTGAGCTGATCGGCGAGGTCGGCGCCACCGGCCGCGCCACGGGTCCGCACCTCGACTGGCGGATGAGCCTGGGCGATGTCCGCATCGACCCCGCACTGCTGCTGGACTGGGACGCCAACCCGCATGCCGATGCACCCTGAACATCGATTACCTGCCATTGCCGGCCTGCTCACTGCGCTGGTGCTGTCTGGCTGTGCCACGACGACCACCCAGCCACAAGAACGCAACAACCAGGAGCGTTTGCATCCAGCCCTGCAGGAAGTGGCTGCCGCGCTTCCGGGGCAGTACTCCACCCCGGCCCGGAGCGGTTCGAGCCGACGTCTGCAGATCGAGGTCATCGCCGATCCCTCGGCACCGCCCGGCACGGTCCGCATGATGATGATTCAGACACGCAGCGATCGTCCCGACGCATCGCCGCGCCAGTTTCAGTGGCAGCTGCAAGCGGCCGATGGCGACGACAACGGCCTGCAAGGGCTGTTCGCACCAATGAACGCCGCCGGCCAGATCCAACGTCACTGCGCAATGAGCGTCAGTGTCCGGCGCGAAGGATTGACCGCTCAGACGGAACCGACCGAGTGCAGTTTCGGTGAAGGCGAACAACTGACCGGCCTGCTCAAGGAAATCGCCTTCGATGGCCGCCAGCTCGTCATCGGCGATCGCCTGATCCGGATACCTTCAGGCGAGCCTGCGGCGGAAGATCAGATCACTCGCTTTGTTCGCGACCGTGTATTCACGGGCTGGGCCGGGGTCAGAGACGGCAGCGACTGGCGCATGGCGGTCGATGTGGAGGCTGTCACAGGGTCCACCCCGATCGAGCCGCGCGATGCAGCGGGCATGAGCCTGGGGCTGGAAATCGGCATCGATCACTACGAGATGTCGCGCTCGGACCAGGTCAAGCTGCGCCTGAGCGTGACCGACACCGTAAGCGGAGAGATACTCGGTGAGTCCTGGGCCGATGCCGATGCACGCTCGATCGGGATCGCTCTACCGGATTTGCAGATCGGACTGGAAACGCCCTGACCTCAGCGCCGCAGGACGATGACGCAGAGTCCTCTCAGGGCGTTTCCGTATTCAACCGTGTCGCCAGCCGGCCGGCTGGCCGTCAATCGGCTTGTATCCGTCCTCGAGGCCCTTGGTGACGATCGCCACCGCATTGTGCGGGTGCAGGCTCTCAAAGTGCCGACAACGGGCCCAGAAATCGATCACACGCTCCTGAGTGGACAACGCGGTCTGCACACGCCGGGCAGCATCTTCACAGAACATCAGGTTCTGGCCGTTGAGCAGCGCAAAGGCCTGTTCGTCTTCGCGCTTGACTGCCGCCTGCACCGGTGTCTTGAGCGCGTCCTCGACGGCATCGATCATCTGGTCGAACGGAAAGGCTTCGAAGCTCGGCGCCAGCTGCAGTCGCAGGTCGGCCGCCGAACGCTGGCTGTGTGGGGTAGCGACGATGCCCTGCTCGCTGCCCAGCCACTCAAGCACCTCGCCGGCGCTGACATCGCCGGAAGGGCCGAAATCCTTGCGAAACTGCTCCTGGATCAACTGACGGGCCAGTGCCGCCGAGCACGGACAAGTGCTCGAGTAGGTGATCTGCAGGGCCATTTCAAGTGAGAAGTCACGTCCGGTCAGACCGGCAATGATGCTGATGGGGTAGCGCTTCCAGCCGGAGTTGTCGCTCTTGAGCGACTTGCGCCGCACCATGTAGTCGAAATCCAGGCGCAGCATGGCGTGTGAGCTCAGGTCTTCGTGCGACCCGAGGAAATCGCGCAGGAGGTGTCGCAACAAGGCCGGGGTGACGGTATGTTCGGCCAGCGCCTGGTCAAGCAGGAGATAAAGACGGGACATGTGAATGCCGCGCTTTTCGGGCCGTTCCAGGTCGACGAAGGCACTGATCCGCGCCGTCGTCTGGGTTCGACGACCGTCGGCCGTATCGAGCATCACCGGCAACTCGATTTCATTCATCCCGACCCAGTCCAGCTTGCCCGCAATCTGGGCATCAGCGTGACTGGCTATGTCGGGCATACCGGCAATAGACTTGCGCTCTTTCATTCTGTTCTCTCCCGTCGATATATAGAAATCATCGATAATGC
>SKZJ01000059.1 GCA_007127425.1 Wenzhouxiangella sp. | reverse complement strand
GATGACCCCTGCTGCCGATCAACCCATTCGGGTGCGCATAGTACGGTCAGTCGGTGCCCGCTTCCATCACCTCGAACCCGGCCCCGGGCAAGACCGCTCCCCACCTGACGTGTGAGAGTAGATTGATAACTGAGGAGGGAGACGGCGCCACCACCCTGCCTTTAAACCTTCTCTCACACTTCATAGCGGGTGGTATTCGGTCGAGCACGGCCTGGGCGGGTGACGGAATTGTCACCATGTTCATCCCGGTCCATCCGCCGCACCAATGGCCTTGTCGAAGGCGATTCGGCCATCAATGGCGACGCGCAAATCGTACCGACGCAAGGGCCACCAAAAGTTAACGAGTCGATCTGGCCGATCACCCGACCGGGCCGTGATCGACCGGATGCTACCCGCTACCACCATCCCGGCCGGATGCCACCCGCTACCCCCCCCCAACCCTTAGCGCAAGAAGGGCATAAGCACATAACCAGCAAATCGTTCCCTTGTTGTCGGGCGCTGGCTAGCCTCTCAAGTCCGCTCTTACGCATTCTGGCAGGACACGATCATGGCCCTGGTACCGGCACAGCAACAGGAAATCGAGCGTCAGCTCCGGGATCTGCGCGAGTCGCTAAGCACCGAACAACTGCTGTGGGCATCCGGCTACATGGCCGGTCTGGCCGCGGTCGGTCAGCCGGTGGCCAACTCCGCGGTCCAGGCGGTCGCCGAGCCGGCCGCGGAGGCATCACCGGCCCAGACCCTGACCATCTGGTACGGCACCGAAACCGGCAACAGTCGCGGCGTGGCGCAGCGCCTGGCCGACTCCGCGCGTGAACGCGGCTGGAAGGTCGACCTGGCCGGTCTCGACGAAGTCCAACCGCGACGCATCGGCAAGACCGGCGTGCTGGTGCTGGTGGTCGCCACCCACGGCGAGGGCGACCCGCCCGAAACCGCCGAGGCGTTCTGCAAGTTCATCCAGTCCGATCGTGCCCCGGCCCTGAACGATCTCAACTACGCCGTGTTCGCCCTGGGCGATTCCTCCTACCCGGATTTCTGCCAGACCGGTCGCGAACTCGACGAACGACTGGCCGGGCTGGGCGCCACGCGCCTGCTCGACCGGGTCGATTGCGATGTTGATTTCGAGACGCAGGAAGATCCCTGGCGCGAGCAGGTCATCGAGACACTCGCCCCCCTGGTCGAGCCTCGCGCTGGCGAGCCGCGCCTGCAGGTGGTCGGCAATCAAACGGCATCAGCCGCATCGGCCAGCGTCAATCGCCATGACCGCCGTAACCCGTTTGCCGCCGAGCTGCTGGAAGTCTCGCCGCTGACCGTCGCCCCTTCCCACAAGCAGGTCGCCCATGTCGAGCTGTCACTCGAAGGCAGCGGCCTGGCTTGGCAGCCGGGCGACTCGCTGGGGTTGTGGCCGGAAAACGATCCGCGCCTGGTTGAGAACATCATCAAGCTGACCGGCGCCAACGGCGATGATGAGATCGGGCGAGACGGTCAGCGCCTGGCGTTGGGGCAATGGTTGACTCGGCACGCGGAGCTGACCCAGGTGGTTCGCCCCTTTGTCGAAGCCTGGGCCGGGCTGACCGAATCGCGCCAACTGACCGACCTGCTCGGCGACCGCGACGCCTTCCAGGCCTGGAGTCACCAGCGCCAGGTCATCGACATCATCACAGAGTTCCCCGCCCGCCTCGACGCCCAGGCCCTGGCCGGGAGCTTGCGCCGGATCGCACCCCGGCTGTACTCCATCGCCTCCAGTCCGCTGACCGCAGACGATGAAATCGCGCTGACGGTAAAGCTGGAACACATCGGTGCCGAGGAGGGTCGGCGCCTGGGCGTGGCGTCCGGGCAGTTGCTCGAACGCGCCCGCCCCGGCGATCTTCTGCCGATCTATATCGAGGCCAACGAGCGTTTCCGCCTGCCCGTCGACGGCGAGCGCCCCATCATCATGATCGGCCCCGGCACCGGCGTGGCGCCGTTCCGGGCCTTTGTCGAGCATCGCCAGGCGCAGGGCGCGACCGGGGCGAGCTGGCTTTTCTTCGGCGAGCAGCACCGCCGCACCGATTTCCTCTATCAGCTCGAATGGCAGCGCCACCTGCGCTCCGGTGCGCTGACCCGCCTGTCGGTGGCCTTCTCGCGCGACCAGGCCGACAAGGTCTACGTGCAGCACCGCCTGCGCGAGCAGGGCCGCGCGCTCCACGCCTGGCTCGAAGACGGCGCGCATGTCTACGTCTGCGGCAACGGCCAGGGCATGGCCGCCGACGTGCACCAGGCACTGGTCGATATCGTCGCCGACCACGGCGCCAAAAGTCCGGAACAGGCCGAGGAGTACCTCGCCGCCATGAAAGCCGACCACCGCTACCAGAAGGATGTGTACTGATGTCGAACCTGGACGTCGAAAAGATCAAGCTCAACAGCCGCGGCCTGCGCGGCACCCTGCACGAGGGGCTGGCCGACCCGGCCACGGGCAGCATCGCCGAGTCCGACACCGTGCTGACCAAGTTCCATGGCTTGTATCAGCAGGACGACCGTGACCAGCGCCAGGTGCGGCGCGAGGCGCGGCTGGAGCCGCTCTACCAGTTCATGCTCAGAGTGCGCATCCCCGGCGGGCACATCACGCCGGTGCAGTGGGCCGCGCTCGACGAAGTGGCTGAGACCATCGCCAACGGCACCATCCGGCTGACCACCCGCCAGGCGGTGCAGTTCCACGGCGTGGCCAAGGAAGACTTGAGGACGCTGATCCGCAGCCTCGATGCCGTGCTCATGGACTCCATCGCCGCCTGCGGTGACGTCAATCGCAACGTCATGTGCCACGTGCAACCCGAGGCCGGGCCGGTTCACGAAAAAACGCTGGCCTGGTCGCGACGCCTGAGCGAACACCTGCTCCCGGCCACCCGCGCCTGGCGCGAGATCTGGATCGACGGCGAGAAGATCGACACGGACGAGGCGCCGGAGGAGGAGCCGATCTACGGGCCCACCTACCTGCCGCGCAAGTTCAAGGCGGCGATTGCCGTGCCGCCGGTCAACGACGTCGACATCTTCTCCCAGGACCTGGGCTTCATCGCCGTGGCCGAGGGCGACCGACTGCTGGGTTTCAACGTCAGTGTCGGCGGCGGCATGGGTTGCAGCCACGGTGAGCCGGAGACCTTCCCGCGCCTGGCCGACGTGATCGGATTCATCCGCCCCCACGACCTGCTGGCCGTGGCCGAAGCGGTGGTCACCATCCAGCGCGATCACGGCGAGCGCAGCAATCGCAAGCGCGCACGGTTCAAGTACACCATCGAGGAACACGGACTGGACTGGTTCCGGCGCGAGCTGGAATGGCGCTCCCGCGTCAAGCTGGCGCCGACCCGCCCGGTCACCTTTGAACACAACGGCGACCGTTATGGTTGGACCGAGCAGCGTGACGGCCGCTGGCAACTGACCCTGTTCGTGGAAAACGGCCGCCTGTTGCCGGCCCACCGAGCCGGCCTTGGCGAGATCGTCGCCCGGCATGTTGCCGACGTACGCCTGACCCCCAACCAGAACCTGGTGCTGGCCGGCATCGAGCCTGAAGATCGCGACACCGTCGACGTACTGCTGGCCTCGGCCGGGCTGGGCGATCGCCAGGTCTCTGCCATCCGACAACGCTCCATGGCCTGCGTGGCCCTGCCCACCTGCGCGCTCGCCATGGCCGAGGCCGAGCGCTACCTGCCCGACCTGGTCACCGCCATCGAGGAACTGGCCGCGAAGCACGGCATCGAGCAAACCCCCATCACGGTACGCATGTCCGGCTGCCCCAACGGCTGCTCGCGCCCCTACCTGGCCGAGATTGGCTTTGTCGGTCGCGCACCCGGTCGCTACAACATGTACCTGGGCGCGGCCTTCGACGGCTCCCGCCTGAACCGTCTCTACCTGGACAACGCCGACGAGGCCACCCTGCTCGATGCCGTCGACCGCCTGTTCGGGCGTTTTGCCGCCGAACGCGAGGACAACGAGCACTTCGGTGATTTCCTGATCCGCGCCGGCGTGGTCGAGGCCGTTGGGCACGGCTCCGAGGTCAACCGGGAGAGTGGG
>SKZJ01000181.1 GCA_007127425.1 Wenzhouxiangella sp. | reverse complement strand
GCGGCCAGTTGCTCCCGGCGCTGGGCCGGAATCTCGGCCTTCAGCCCCTGCGGCAGGACCTCACCGGACTGCTCGTCTTCCAGACGCGACAGCAGTTGCCGGGCGATACGGAAGCTCGACGGCACGATGCCCGAGGCATAGCCCGAGTGCACGCCCTCGGTGAGAATATCGACGTGCAGCGTACCGGCAGCCAGGCCGCGCAGCGAGGTCGTGATCCAGAGTTGCTCGTAGTTGCCGGCGCCGGAATCCAGGCACACCACCAGCGAGGGCGAGCCGATGCGTTCGGAAAGGTGGTCGATATAGGGCGGCAGATCGTAGCTCCCCGACTCCTCGCAGCCCTCGATGATGAGCACGAAGCGCGCGTGGGGAACTCCCTGCTCCTGCAGGGCCCGAATGGCAGCCAGCGAAGCGTAAGCGGCATACCCGTCATCGGCACCGCCGCGACCGTAGAGCTTGCCGTCGCGAATCACCGGCTCCCAGGGCCCCAGCCCTTCCGACCAGCCGGTCATTTCGGGTTGCTTGTCGAGGTGACCATACAGCAGCACGGTATCGTCGATACTGCCCGGCACCACCATGAAGATCAGCGGCGTGCGACCTTTGAGCCTTACGATCTCCACTTCCAACCCCTCGATGGGCTGCTCGCGGCACCATCGCGCGATATGCTCGACGGCATCGTCGATATATCCGTTCTTCTCCCAATTCGCGTCGAAATGCGGTGATTTTGCAGGAATACGAATGTATTCCACCAGTTCATCGGTGATGGAATCGGTCCACATCCGGTCGATAGTGCGGGCGGCCTGATCGGTCTTCATGGCACGGCTCCTCAGTAGAGTGGTTAAATCTTACCTGCTAGCGCTGTCTCTCAGTCGTTTTGGTGACATTTTCATTCCGGGGCTCGGGGCTCGGGACCCGGGACTCGGAAAACCACCGGAATCCGAGCGAAGGGTCAGCCCCACACTGATCGCAGCCGCGATGTTCGACGATGCCATGGTGCAACCAGTAGCGAGTCCCGAGTCCCGAGTCCCGAGTCCCGGCGCTCTCCAGTAGCACAGCTACCGTATTCAGGGCCGGGCGGCGGCCAGCCACCGGCGCATCAGCTCCGGTTCGTGACGGGCCAGCCATTGACGCGCATCCGGGTCATCAGGCCTGGTCCGTGCGCTTTGCACCCGGCTCAGCGCCTGGCTACCGCGCGAGTCGTCCCCGGGCAGCTCCGGCAGGGCGAACGCCAGCGTCGCAAGCCAGGCCGGAAACAACTCGACCGGCAGCGGCGGTTCAAGGTCCCAGTATTGCTCGATGCGCCGCTGGATTTCTTCGTCGCGGGTGGCTTCGAGGAAGGATTCGGCAACCTCGGGATGATGCCAGCACAGTCGCGACAGCGCTTGCCAGCCCAGGTCGCGACGACCGCCGGCCAGTCCCGCTCTTGCCAGGCGTGCCAGCAAGTCGGCATGGCGGTGATGATCGTGCACGGCCTGGACAGAAGCCATGACCGCCGCCCAATCGCCCGCGCGCTCGTAAAGCGCCGATGGATGGGATCGACTACATGCTGGATCAAACTGCGCCGGATCGAGTTGTGCGGCGAGGTGCATCCAGAATGGCGACAGGTACCGCCCGGTCTCCTCACCGCCGAGCAAGCGACGGGCGCGCGGGGCCAGGTCTTCGTCGAGTGCCCGCACCAGGGCATCGAGGTCTTCCGGCGTGCCCTGGAGCCAACCCAGCGCTCCGACCAGGTGCTCGGCATCGGCCAGGATCTCGCTGTCGGGCTGGTTACGCGCCATCTCGGCCAGGTGCTGCTCTGCGCGCAGGCGGTCGCCGGCCAGCAATGCGCGTTGCAGTTGGTTGCGGGCCGTGGCCTGGCTGTTGTCGAAAAACAGGTCGGCCTGCTGACTGACCTGGCGCCGCTGCCAGACCGTGCGCGCCATGCGGTCGTCGACACCGTTGCGAAAGATCCGCCCGGCCCGGTCGGAAATCGCCGTATCCGCTTCTTCGGCCAGCTCGAGCCGGTGCGCCCATTCGGCCGCCTGGAGAAGCGACCCGGCAACCTTTAACGGGTCGCCGTAGAAACGGTCTTCGAGAAACCGGATCTCGCCGCGCAGCCAGCTCTGTTCATCCCGGCTGTCGAGGCGACGAACGAGCTTGAGCAGCTCCAGGGGCCGATAGCCGCCGTCGCGGGCGACCAGATGATCGACCAGTGCCCGCACCCGGGACCGCTTCATGGCGCCTCCTCTACCGGCGCGAACAGGGCCTCGAGATCCTCGGCGCTGATCGCCCCACCACCGTCCGGGCCCAGCAGTCCATCGACCAGCCCGCGCTTGCTCCGTTGCAGGTCGGCCACTTTCTGCTCGATGGTCTGCTCGGTCAACAAGCGGTAGACGAACACCTTCTGGTCCTGTCCGATGCGATGGGCACGGTCGGTGGCCTGGTCTTCGCTGGCCGGATTCCACCACGGGTCATAGTGAATGACGGTATCCGCAGCGGTCAGGTTCAGGCCCACGCCGCCGGCCTTGAGACTGACAAGGAACAGCGGCACCTGGCCACTCTGGAACCGCTCGACCACCTTCTGGCGGTCACGCGTGCGGCCAGTCAGCTTGATGTAGTCGATGCCCTGCTCCTTCACCGCCTGCTCGATCAGCGAGAGCATGCTGACAAACTGTGAAAACAACAGGATACGGCGACCTTCCGCCACCAGTTCCGGCAACAGGTCCATCAATAACTCGAGCTTGGCCGATCCGGCCGCACCGGCACCGTCCATGCCCTTGAGCAAACGCGGGTCGCAACAGACCTGGCGCAGCTTCAACAAGGCGTCAAGAACCACGATGCGGCTGCGCTCCGGGCCGCGGACACGAACCGCCTGACGCACCCGCTCGTGCAACATCACGCGCACGCGCTCATACAAGCGCTGCTGGCCCTCTTCCAGCGCCACCGTACGGGTGATCTCGGTCTTGGCGGGAAGCTCCGGTGCGACCTGTTCCTTGCTGCGGCGCAACAGAAAAGGCCGGACGCGACGGGCCAGTATCTGGCGTCGTTCGGCATCGTCATATCGCTCGACAGGTACGGAGAACCGACGCCGGAACTCCGTCTGCGAACCCAGCAGCCCCGGCATCAGGAAGTCGAACTGGCTCCACAGTTCCTCGAGCCGGTTTTCCAGCGGCGTGCCGGTCAGGCACAGCCGGTGACGGGCTTCGAACTCGCGCACCTGGCGGCTGACGCGGGCACGGGGATTCTTGATCGCCTGCGCCTCGTCGAGGATCAGCAGATGCCAGGGCTGGCCGGCAAGTCGCTCGCCGTCGCGCAAAAGCAGCGGATAGGAGGTCAGCACAAGATCGCTGTGGCCCATCCAGCCGAACAGGGCCTTGCGTTTCGGCCCGTGCAGCACCAGCACGTCCAGCTCAGGCGCGAATCGGCGTGCCTCGGCACGCCAGTTGAACAGCAGGCTGGTCGGTGCAATCACCAGGCAGGGTCGGTCCAGTCGCCCGGCCCGCTTCTCGGTGAGTATATGGGCCAGCGCCTGGATGGTCTTGCCCAGCCCCATGTCGTCGGCCAGGATGCCGGCGAACCCGAACTCGCGCAGGAACTGCAACCAGCCCAGCCCGAAGCGCTGGTAGTCGCGCAGTTCGGCGCGAAAACCTGTCGGTGGGTCGAGTGGATCTATGCCCTCGAACCGGGCCAGGCGCTGCCCCAGCCCGGCCAGTTCGCTGTCGGCATCGAATGCCCAGCCTTCTTCGGCGGCGGCCAGTTCGGCCAGGCGCGCCCGATGCAACTGCAGACTTCCGTCGGACAACCGGGCCTGCCCATCAAAACCGTCGGTCAGGGCGCGCAGGGCAGCGGCCAGCCGCGACATCGGGACCTGCACCACGCGAGTGTCGTCCAGCCCCAGCGTCACTTCCCCATCGGCCAGGGTGCCGGCCAGCAACTGGCGCAGAATGGCTTCCGGGGCATGCTCCAGCCATTCCAGCAATGGCGGCAGCAGGGAATGACGCCGATTGTCACGCTCAATGCCGAGGTCAATCTCCACCTGCCCGTTACCGGCCTCTGCCAGATCGCCGTACCAG
>SKZJ01000243.1 GCA_007127425.1 Wenzhouxiangella sp. | reverse complement strand
TCATCATCCAGTTCACTTAACTTTGCCAGTAAATTGATACCGAAGGTATTCGCCGCACCCGTTACTTCCTTCTCCGAAGGCGTCAGTTCGCGCATCTCAATAGTCTCTTTAGTTTCTTTTACCGGCTCCATGGGAGTCCAGCATGACGCAAAGAAAAACGAAATAATAAGACACGTAGTTAAAATTGCCCTTCCCATAATCACTCCTGTTATTAATTTACCTTACGTACACCTAACATATCAACAAGAATAGAACCGGGGACAATGCCGCCTGCACCTATGTGTATAGACAATTTTTCCCCTCTCTTAACCAACAAAGTTTCATCCGATTCATAGAACGTCCAATCAGGTTGATCGACTGAAAATCCGATACCTCTATAGTTATCGTGATCCAGAAAATTCACGGCAATAGCCACGCTGCCGCTCCCCTGCTGCAACTTTCCCCACGCTTCAACCGTAATTTCCATATCTTTAGGGATTGGACCAAAATCATAAACAGCATGGGGGGATTATGCAGCCGCCACTCACGTATAATGATTGATTCTCACCATCCGGCGAAGCATCATCGTACAACCGGATCGAAGCATATCCCCACCAGCCGGTGGTGTCCTGCGGTGATTGGAACGAATTGAAGTAAAAGTATTCATCTACCGGTTGATACTCGACCGGACTCTGGCAACTGCCAAAAATAATTAACAATAAAAGTGAGGTTATGATTAATGATGTTTTCATTTCAAATAAATAAGTTTTCTTGATTCAACAAAATTCCCGGCTTGAAGTCGATAGATGTACGTTCCTGCCGCAAGTCCCTGTGCATTCCATGGAATAGCATACGAACCGGGAGTTAATGTTTCATTCAATAATGTCGCCACTTTACGGCCGAGCATGTCGTATATTCTCAGGGTAACGGGATGAGTTCCCCAAATTGTGAACGCAATGGTGGTTATGGCATTGAACGGATTCGGATAGTTTTGATGGAGCTCGATTATCTCCGGCTGAACTTTGTGTTCTTCACGATAATCTAATTCTGTATATCTTAAAATTGTCCCGCCCAATCCAACAATCCAACCCGTAGTTTCATCGAAAAATTGTGTGGATGTTAATACATCCGACGTACCGCTTGGCTGCTGAACCCATGTGTATCCTCCGTCAGTAGAATGTAATATCCTGCCTCCAAGTCCCACCACCCAACCGACATTACGATCTATGAAATGCACCGCATTGAATACTGTTAATGGTTTATTATATTGTTCAACCCATGTTTTACCGCCGTCGTCTGTGTGAAGAATTATACCGTCCAATCCAACAGCCCATCCCGTAGTTGCATCGATGAAATAAACCGATTCCAAACTATTTTTATTTTCTCTCCTCTGTTCGACCCATGTTGTTCCACCATCGTTAGAGTGTAAAATTATTTGGCCGCTTATACCTATTTTACCCACCGCCCATCCGGTTTCATGGTCAACAAAATGCACCGACTGTAACAGTGCATCTGTACCACTTGTTTGAACATGCCAAGTCTCTCCGCCGTCTGAGGTATGGAGTATCGTACCGCTTCCACCTACTGCCCAGCCGGTCGCGGCATCGATGAAAAATACCTCGCGTAAATCCTCCTTCGTACTACTGTTTTGCTGCACCCATGTTACGCCGCCGTCGGAAGTATGAATCACAGTACCGTTGTTACCAGCGGCCCAGCCTGAAAAATAGTGGATGAAATGCACTGAAAACAACAAATTTGCAACATCAACTGAGCGTTTATACCAGGTTACTCCGCCATTGCTGGTATGTAAGATGCTTCCTTGCCAGCCGGTTTCCTGATCCAACCTACCACCCACTATCCAACCGGTTCTTTCATCCACGAAAGATATAGATCGTAATTGATCGGTGATACCGAATCTAACGTTACACCAGGTTTCTCCCCCATCAGTCGTTTGAAGAATTTTACCCCTAAAACCAACAGCCCATCCCATGGTTTCATTTGCGAAATGAACCGACCACAAAGTTCTGGTCGTACCACTGGGCCGTTTCTTCCATGTATTCCCACCGTCACCGGTATAAATAATATGACCGGTTTCACTTACAGCCCAGCCTATATCTTTATCGAAAAAAAAGACGGAATATAATATAACATCCACTCCGCTATTTTGCGTATGCCAGGTATTACCACCATCTTCGGTGTGAAGAACAGCACCACCCGAACCTACCACCCATCCATGCAAATCATCAACGACGTGTACCGATACCAGATTAATCCCTATTTCACTGTATTGTTTGAACCAGGTATCTCCACCATCGTTTGTATGAAGGATTGTCCCTCTTGTTCCAACACCCCATCCGGTTTTAGCGTCATAAAAGTATATTGAGCTTAAAATATAGTCTGTACCGCTATATTGTTCCATCCACGTATTTCCGCCGTCACGTGTATGAAGTATTATTCCTTCACTTTCTGCCTCCCCCCAGATAGTGAACACTGCATCGTAACCAACCGCCCACCCGGTTTGATCATCGACGAAAAATACACTCTGTAAGTCAAAGTCGGTGCCGCTTTCCTGATAGCCCCAGGTATCACCACCGTCTGATGTATGAATGATGGTACCTGAATACCCCACACTCCAACCGACATTTTCATCCACAAAATACACCGACACCAACCATTCAGGTTTATCTATATTTTGGACTTCCCAGCTTTCACCTCCATTGACGGTTTTCAACACTGAGCCCGTAGAACCGACCGCTATGACCGTATTCTCATCTATTGCGTGAACATCGACGAGTGTATTCCCCTGCGGCAACGGGTTTTGCCACATCCAATCCGATTGTGCAATTGCACTATTGTAAAAAAGTACAAACATTGAGTAAGCAATTAGTTTTCTCATAATTACATAGTGCTGTAGTGATAATTTAATCAGTGCCATCACTGTTCCTCTCACCTCACTCCGACTCCGGCTCATACACCTTTCCGATAAACAATATCGATCCCGAATGATGCTCTCGTATTGCAAGAATAAACGGTCTGTCGATACGTACGACGGGGATACTTGGTTCGACCGATATTGGACCAACCACAATCGCCGTTACCGCTGCGGCTTCGGTGCCTTCTTCGTTTACTTTCAAATATGTCTTATGTATAACATCGCTTATATGCAGATCGTCATATTGAGTACTAATACCGGATAAATCCGCTTCATTCGGACTAAATGCCTTTTCCATTCCAAGCGTCTTTAATACACCTACCAGACTTTTCTTATATTCCATTGTAAACCTTGGAAGCTGAAGTTTTATACCTTTTTTCTCATCCGGAAAAGAGTTCATCCAATCATTCCAGATATCTTCAGATAACTCATCTGCTATTTCATCCACAGAAATTTCTTCATGAGGTAAAAGTATGGTCATGCTGAATAGTCCGTCACCATAGGGTAAATCAACCGCCTGAAACAAATCATTATATAAGTAATAAAAGTCATTCTCCTGTTCCATCATTTTAATCGGTATTTTTGTACCGTCGGCACGTGTGAAATCATCATCGCGTGTATCATCCGGATCAAACTCCGCCGTCCACGAGCCTTTGAAATATATTGCATTGATCAAGTACATCATTGTCAGCGGATCGATCGCTTCTATGATCTCCTGTATTAAATCATTCGTTTTTTGTGCAACCCAATTGTTAATGATATCGACGGCTTCGGGTTTGTTGAAATCGAGTTCTCTCACTTCGGCATCGAAATATTTTTCCAGCCGTTCAAGAAAATCGGGTTCGACATTAAATCCCTGCCGGTTCCAGGATGAATTGGCTATATCGAGCGTCACCGCATGATCGAGGTACGGGAAGAGAGAAATCAGACCCTGATACGATTTATTTATCTCTTCAAGCGACAATCCTGAGTGTTTTAACACATCGCGGATTTCGTCGTACGTTTCGCCTTTCGCTCCGTTTAATGCCATACCGAGCGCAATGGAAATGCTCAGCGGCGAGATAAAAAGATTTTCCCCTTCCTCTTGCTTGCTCATCTCCCGGAAGAGATCGATGCCAAAAGCATTCCCCGCCTCTATAGATT
>SKZJ01000153.1 GCA_007127425.1 Wenzhouxiangella sp. | reverse complement strand
GCCATGGCGGCTCGCTGCAGGGTGGAGAGCCGAAGCGCCTGCATCTTGAGGCGGAACTCCAGCTCCTTGTAGCGGGTACGGAAAGCGGTGCGGTGCCAGCGGTCGCGCAGGGCGTCCTTGCCCGACTGCACACGCTCGGCCTGGATGGCCTGCCACTGGGCCACCGTCTCCTTGAACTGCTGGTACTCGCGCTCGAACACCTCGGTCCAGGATTCGTTGACCTGGCCGGCAGCCAGGCGCTCCTCAAGCTGGCGGAACAGGATCTGCAGCCGCGCCCGACGGATCTTGAAGGCCGGAATGCGCTTGAGATCATAGGCCAGCCCCACCCAGGAGCAGGCCGCAATCAGCCACTTGCCCGGATCGAACTGCCACCAGCGCACACCGTTGCGGTAGTCGAACTGGAAGGCGTGGTGGAAGTTGTGATAGCCCTCGCCCCAGGTCAGCAGGGCGATCACACCATTGTCGCGGGCCGTGTTGTCGTCACTGTAGGTTCTCTTGCCCCAGGTGTGGGCCAGGGAATTGATGAAGAAGGTGCAGTGCTGGCTGAAGGCCAGGCGAAAGGCACCGGCCAGCAGCACCATACCGATCACGTCGCCGGCCCAGAAGCCAAGTGCAGCCGGCACACCCAGGTTGAACGCCCAGGTCAAAGGCCAGTACAGGCGGTGCTGCCACATGACGATGGGATCGCGCTCCAGGTCGCGCACCTGGTCGAAATCGATCTTGCTGGTCGGCCAGTCGCGAATCATCCAGCCCATGTGGGCATGCCAGAAACCGGTCTTGATCGAATGCGGATCCTCGTCCACATCGTCGACGTGCCGATGGTGGATGCGATGACGCGCACACCAGACCAGAATGGAATTCTGCAGCGAGAACGTACCGAACACGGCAAAGAACAACCGCAGCGGCCAGGCGGCCCGGTAAGTGCGATGCGACCACAGGCGGTGGTAGCCGGCGGTGATCGACAGCCCGGAAAGCACGAGCAGGATGCCGCAGACCGCCCACGCCAGGCCGCTGAATCCGACAGTTAACCCCCAAATGGGAGCGACCACCAGGCCGAGCAGGTTGACGGCGATGAAGAAGATCAGGTTGGAAAGCATCACCGGCGGTTTAGCCGGGTGCTGGGATTGCTGTTGACTACTCATGTTGGCTTCGACTGGCTGCGGGCCGACAAATTCCATCGCCGGCAGCCAAAATCACTCTCTCGTCTGGGTTTACTTGAAAATCCGGATCGACAGCGGGTAACTCCATACCTCGCCCTCGGTCGCCTTGACCCCACCGATGATGGGAAAAATGATGCTGAGTATGGCCAGCGCGGCCAGCAACAGCACGCCGATGCCGACCACGACCAGGATCAGGCTGATCACGGCGTAGATCAGCGCACTGATGATCCAGTTGAACACCACGTGGCCGTGCGGCACCAGTCCGGGCAAGGAGTCCTTCTTGAGGATATAGATGACCACCGGCACGATCAGGCCGGCCAGCGGCACGATCAGCCCGCTGAGCAGGGACAGATGCAATGCCATTGCCCAGTTGCGTGTTTCGCTGTCGCCGGGGGCGGAATTCGGTTGTTCCGTCTGCTGTTCTTCCATGGTTGTTTTCCCTCCTGGAACATTCAGTGCTGCAACGGCATGTGCCGCGGCAAATGCCGGCTCAGAGTACCGCAGCCGGCGCCTTTTGGCCAACCGCTTTTCAGTCCCGATTCTTCTTGCGTGGCCGCTTCCAGTCCGGGATTGTACGCTGGCGCGCCCGGCTGAGTGTCAGCTGGCCGGCCGGGGCCTCGCCGCTGATCACGCTGCCGGCACCAACGGTGGCCTCGGCCCCGATCTCCACCGGCGCGACCAGGCTGGAGTTCGAGCCAATGAAAGCGCCGGCCCCGATAACCGTGCGGTGCTTGTTGACCCCGTCGTAGTTGCAGGTAATGGTGCCGGCACCGAGATTGGCCGCCGGGCCGACTTCGGCATCCCCTACATAGGCCAGGTGCGAAGCCTTGGCGCCCTGGCTCATCCGGGCATTCTTGGTTTCTACGAAATTACCGATCTTGACGTCTTCAGCCAGTTCGGTCCCCGGTCGCAGGCGGGCAAACGGGCCCACGCTGCACGCGCCGGTGGTTTTGGCGCCCTCGAGCACGCAATAGGGATGAACTACCGTACCGGCGGCCAGTTCGCAATCGACGAGCACACTGCCGGCACCGAGCTGCACGCCATCGCCCAGTCGAATACGTCCCTGGAGCACGACATTCACGTCGATGAAAACGTCCCGGCCAACGTCGATCTCCCCTCGCACCTGCACCGAATCGGGATCGGCCAGCGCCGCGCCCTGCTCCATCAGCGAGCGGCGGGCCCGCTGTTGAAAGACCCGCTCCAGTACGGCCATCTGTACCCGGTCATTGGCTCCCATCAATTCGCCGGCGTCTCCGGCGATCACGGCATCGACGTCTCGGCCATCATCAGCCGCCAGTTCCACGCAATCGGTCAGGTAGTACTCACCCTGGGCGTTGTCGGCACCGACCCGCTCCAGCCAGGCAGCCAGGTCCGCGGCCCCGGCGGCCAGCACGCCGCTGTTGACCTCGTCGATAGCGCGCTCCTCGTCGCTGGCATCCTTTTCCTCACGGATCCCGCGAACGGCATCACCGTCACGCAGGATGCGCCCGTAACCGGTCGGATCCTCGGCGATGAAACTCAGCACGGTCAGGTCGGCATCGCTCTTCAGCAAGCGGGCAAGGGTAGACGGGCGCACCAATGGCATGTCACCGGGCAGCACCAACACGCGCGCTTCGGGATCGACGGCCGGCAGCGCCTGCATGGCGGCATGACCGGTCCCCAGTCGTTCGCGCTGTTCGGCCCAGACCAGGTCAAGCCCGGCCAAGGCTTCCTGTACCTGGTCGCCGCCCGCGCCAATAACGACATGGATGCGATCGGGAGCCAATGCCTTGGCCGTATCGACCAGTCGCTCGAGCATGGGTCGGCCGCCAACGGTCTGCAGCACCTTCGGCCGGGCGGATTTCATCCGCTTGCCTTCGCCGGCAGCGAGAATGATGATTTCCAGCATGGACGTCAGTCAAATGGGGTCAGGCCCAAGAGTATATCGCCCGAACCCGTTTCCATCGAACACGAAACACGGGGCGTGAAGAAATCGATTGAGAGCGTAGCGAGCGCGCGCCTGCCGGTGGCCGCCGGACCGGAGGAACCGGAGTGTATATGACGATACATGAGGATTCCGAGGACGCGCTTAACGGCGCTCCGCCCTGGCTTCTTTCCTGCGGAAAGCCGCCAAGGCTCCACTGCCTGCGCTGCCGGACGCCGGCAGGCGCGCGCAGTAGCTCTCAATCGATTTCGGAATAAAGAAGGCCCCGGGCGAGGGAGGACCCGGGGCCTGTAGTCGGATCCGGTTTGGGGACTGTAACCGAATCCTCTGGCTCATCTAGGGAGGGAGATGAGCCAAACCATGCGCATGGCGATAGTTCAGACCGGCCTTTTTCCGGAAAAGTTCCAGATGTTGCAAAAAATTTCAGATTTTTTTTATTCCGGCGATTAATCAACTACTTAGTGGGCGCTTTCCCAGTCCTTTCCGGTGCCGGCATCGACCTCGAGTTCCACATCCAGGCGCGCAGCGACACGCATGCGCTCAACCACACCCGCGGTAACGGCCTCAAGTGCGTTGTTGTCGACCTCCAGCACCAGCTCGTCATGCACCTGCATGACCAGGCGGGCCGGGATGTTGTCGGCCTGGATCCAGCCATCGACGTCGATCATGGCCCGCTTGATGATGTCGGCGGCCGTGCCCTGCATGGGGGCGTTGATGGCCGCGCGCTCGGCCGCCTGGCGGCGGGCCGGGTTGCGGGATCGAATCTCGTCGGCCCACAGCCGGCGGCCGAACAGGGTTTCGACATAACCGTCCTTGCGCGCCTGCTTGCGAATACGCTCCATGAAATCATTCACCCCCGGGTAGCGCTCGAAGTAGCGCTCGATGTAATGCCCGGCTTCGGCGCGCGGCAGTTCGAGCTGGCGCGACAGCCCCCAGGCGCTCATGCCGTACATCAGCCCGAAATTGATCGCCT
>SKZJ01000027.1 GCA_007127425.1 Wenzhouxiangella sp. | reverse complement strand
CTTGAGCGCTTCGAGGAAGTGATCCTCAAGCCGCGCGAACTGGACTACAAGATCCAGTTCCCGGGACCGACCGGGACCAACGCCGTCGAGGCGGCGCTCAAGCTGGCGCGCAAGGTCACCGGACGCCAGAACGTGGTTGCGTTCACCAATGGCTTCCACGGCATGACCCTGGGTGCGCTGGCTGTGACCGGCAATGCCATGAAGCGCGCTGGCGCCGGCGTGCCGCTCAACAACGCTTCGCAGATGCCGTTTGACGGCTATCTCAAGAGCGGCAGCGACCAGAGTCTCGAACTGCTCGAAGCAGTGTTGGCCGACGAAGGCTCGGGCATCGACAAGCCGGCCGCGGTCATTCTCGAAACCGTGCAGGCCGAAGGTGGCGTCAATGTTGCGCGCATGGAGTGGTTGGAAAAACTCGATGCATTGCTCAAGCGCCACGATGTGCTGCTGATCATTGACGACATCCAGGTCGGCTGCGGCCGCACGGGGCCGTTCTTCAGCTTTGAGCCGGCCGGTATCAAGCCCGATATCGTCTGCCTGTCGAAGTCCCTGAGCGGTTTCGGCCTGCCGTTTGCCATCACCATGTTCAAGCCCGAGCTGGACAAGTGGTTGCCGGGCGAGCACAACGGCACGTTCCGTGGTCACAACCTGGCATTTGTCACGGCCACCAAGGCGCTGGATTTCTGGACCAACGACGATTTCAAGAACGAGACCGAGCGCAAGGCCGATTTGGTCGAGAAGCGCTTGCAAGCCATCGTCGACAAGCTCCCGGTCAAGGCGACCGTGCGCGGTCGCGGCCTGATTCAGGGTATTGCCTTCGAGAATGCCGAGCTGGCCGAAAAGGCTTCGGCCGAGGCCTTCAAGCGCGGCCTGATTATCGAGACCGCCGGGATGGAAGACCAGGTGCTCAAGTTGTTGCCGCCGCTGATCATCTCCGATGAGGACCTTGAAAAGGGCCTGGATATCATCGAGGAAGCGGTGATGGCCGTTGCTTCCGAGTCATCCTCGGGCAAGAAAGTCGCATAAGAGCGTGGGAGGGAGTAGCGCCGGGCCGCAGCGTCCGGCCGCTCGTACGGTTCGATCGGCGTCGCTGGCGCGACACCGATTCCCTGCGATACTCGCATGAGGCGGGGTCCGCCTCGCATTCCCGCGGAGTAGACTGAAGATGCGGTGTCGAGTCGGACCTTTTCCGCCACATGCTGCGTTTCTCGGTCGAACCGAAGTCGCAGCCGGACGCAACGGCCCGGCTCTGGATTGAATTCAAATCAGGAGCAAAAGAATGATTGTCAAGAAACTGGAAGACGTACTGGGTACCAAGGATGATGTTGATACCGAAGGCTGGAACAGCCGCCGCCTGCTTCTGAAGGATGCCGGTATGGGTTATTCCGTGCACGACACCGTCATCAAGGAAGGTGCCGAGCTCCACATGCATTACAAGAACCATCTCGAAGCCGTCTACCTGATCGAAGGCAAGGGCGAGATCGAGACGACCGAAGATGGCAAGGTCTATCCACTGGAAGCCTTCACCATCTACGCACTCGACCAGCACGATAAGCACATCCTGCGCGCCAACAAGGGCTCGCACATGCGCATGGTCTGCGTGTTCAACCCGCCGGTCTCCGGCCGTGAAGTCCACGGCGAAGACGGTGCCTATCCGGCTGACCTGGACTGAGGAGGAGGGGAACGGGTGGTACCGGGCGTGAGCGGGCAGAAGACGGCCAACGGCCGCTTTCGCCAGCTTTGAGACAGGGGGCGCTCTGGTGCCGGCAAAATCACCTTGGTGCAGCTTGGCGATAGCCAGTTTCGATCTCGCCATGGCGCAACCGAGAATGCGGTCATCCCGGTGCCCGCCGCCGGGCCGCCTGCCACCCCCACCCACCATAACCGCCACTATCCCGCTTTGCGGAAGGTCAGGTTGATCCGCTGCTGCCCCAGCAGCGGATGTTCACCATCGGCCAGCGCCAGGACGCCGTGGTAGCGCAGTCGATCCGGGCCGCCCCAGACCAGCACATCGCCGTGTTCCAGCAATAATCGCTTTGGTTTGTCGGAGCGTTTGAATCCGCCCCACAGGAACGTGGCCGGCAGGCCCAGCGAGAATGACACCACCGGATGCCCGCAGTCTTCTTCGTCCTTGTCCTGATGCAGGGAAAGCTTGTTGCCTGCGCGATAGCGATTGATCAGGCAGGCGTCCGGATGGTAGTCGGGGAAGCCGGCAGCGGCGGCCGCGTCGGAAGCCAGCTCCGAGAACAGTTTCGGTATGGCCGGCCACGGTTGGCCGGTGCGTGGGTCTTTGGCCGTGTAGCGATAGCCCTTGCGATCAGACATCCAGCCCAGCTCCCCGCACGAGGTCATCGACACCGACATGCGGTGGCCGCCCGGCGTGACCAGGTGACGGAACGGCGAGATGGCGGTAATTTCGCGTAAGGTCTCGACTATCTCACCAGCCTGGCTGGCGATACGGGCGCGAAACAGCACAGCACCTTCGCCGATCCGTTCAGAACCGTCCCGGTCGGCGTTGTCGAAAAGTTGACCTGAAACCGGCATCATCTGCAAACCATGAATGAATCATCTGCCAGAGCGAAAGTCCTGCCCGCCATTTTACTCCTCGTCGGTGTCGCTGCCGTCGGCTTGCCGGACCAGCTAAAGGGTTTCGATGCCGAGATCACGGCAGGTATCATCGAACAAGCCGAGGCCGTGCCGAGACTGCACGCGCTGCTGGTCCTGCACAACGGCGACGCGGTGATCGAGCATGTCCAGGCCGGGCCCGGTCTTTCGGCACCGGCCAACATCAAGTCGGTGTCCAAGACCGTGCTCGCGGCATTGAGCGGCATCGCCATCGAGCGCGGGCTGGTCGAGGGCACCGACCAGCCGCTGGTCGAGCTGCTGCGCGGGCGGGTTCCGGTGGAAGCCAATTCGAACCTGGGCGAAATCACTTTTGGTCATGCACTCTCAATGCAGACCGGGCTGGAAAGCACTTCCGGCAGCAACTATGGTCGCTGGGTCGCCAGTGACGACTGGGTCGCCCATGTGCTCACGCGCCCCATGGTCGCCGAACCCGGTGGGCGCATGATCTATTCCACCGGCGCCACCCACCTGGCTTCCGCCGCACTGGTTGAAGCTTCCGGTCGCAGCGTGCTTGAGCTCGCACGCGAATGGCTGGGCGATCCCCTCGATATCCGTATCCCCGACTGGATGCGCGACCCCCAGGGCATTCACTTCGGCGGCAATGAAATGGTCATGAGCCCACGTGGGTTGGCGCGTTTCGGCGAACTCTACCGGCTCGGTGGCATCATCAATGGCGAGCGAATCATCCCCGAATGGTGGATCGAACAATCCTGGACGGCCAACGGGCGCTCTCCCTGGACTGGCGACGACTATGGTTACGGCTGGTTTATCACCGAGATAGCCGGTTATTCCGCCTACTACGGCCGCGGCTACGGCGGCCAGGCGCTGTTCGTGATCCCCGACGCGGCACTGACCATCGTCATCACCTCAGACCCCACGCCTCCTTCCCGCGGAGGTCAATTCAGGCATCTGCGCAACTTGGTCGCAGAGGTGGTTCGGTCCCGATAAGGGGCAGATCACTGGCAGGGTTCGGGAAATACGGATGGTCCAATTCGTTGAAGCTCCCTATCATCGGTGCTGAACCCCAGTCATAACCGGAGCCCAATGAGTTATCAAGTACACGATATTGGCAGTGCACCGGAAGCCTCCAGACCGCTGCTTGAAAAGGCGGAGGGTGCTTTTGGCTTCATTCCCAACATACTCGCCATCATGGCCGAATCGCCGGCACTGCTGGAAGCCTACATGAGCCTGTCGGAAATCTTCGAGAAGACCGATTTCAATGCCACCGAGAAGCAGACCGTTCTGCTGGCGGTCAGCCAGGACAACGACTGTGGCTACTGCCTGGCAGCACATTCTGGTATCGCCTCGATGCAGAAGGTGTCCGATGATGTCATCGAGGCGGTTGCTGAAGGAAAAGAGATTGACGACATCAAGCTCGAAGCCCTGAGAGCCTTTACCCAGCGGGTGGTCTCGACCCGGGGCAATCCGCAAGGCGATGACATCGACG
>SKZJ01000225.1 GCA_007127425.1 Wenzhouxiangella sp. | reverse complement strand
GGGTCTCCAACCGCACCGGCCTGGCGCCGGGCAAGACCCCGCTGGCGGTGGAGAAGGCGCTGCTCAAGCGTGTACCCGCGCATTACCTCAAGGACGCCCACCACTGGCTGATCCTGCACGGTCGCTACACCTGCACCGCGCGCAACCCGAAATGTGCCGAGTGCCCGGTGCTGGACTTGTGCCGATTTCGCAAGAAAAATCTCCCGGAAACATCAACGACCACGGGCTGAAGCCGAGAATCGGCTGATCTTACGCACAATTACTGATGGCCTCTGCCGAAAGGTGCCGTTAACATTCACCGTGCTAGGATTCTTGACGGGTATCAAGATTTTGTGCCCGAACATCAAATACCAACACGGAGGTATCCATCATGGCTGACAGAAAGTACCTGGTTTCCGCGATCAGCACCGTCGCCGCTGCATCCTTTTCGCTGAGCGCAATGGCTGCCGGCGACAATCCCGTCGACCCGTTCGAGGCCGAAGAACTGCCGGCCGGCTTCATGGTCGCCAGCGCAACCCTGGCCGAAGGCAGTTGTGGTGAAGGTGCCTGTGGCGAAGGCAGCTGCGGCGAGGAAGATGAAGACAAGGATGAAGAAGACAAGGACGAAGACGACAAGGACGAGGAAGGCGCCTGCGGTGAAGGTGCCTGTGGCGAAGGCGCCTGCGGCGCGAGCTGAGTCGTCCTGAGATGAGTTCTGCAACCTTCCCTGTCGAAGGCGCCGGACTCGGCCTGCGGCGGGCCCTGCTGGGCCCGCTTCAGGACGCCGACCTGTCCTCGGTCGGCTTCATGGAAGCCGCCCCCGAGAACTGGATCGGCGTCGGCGGCAGGCTGGGCGACCAATTCCGGGCCTGGACCGAGCGATTCCCGTTCATCTGCCACGGCCTGTCGCTGTCGATCGGTGCGCCTGAGCCACTGGACCGCCAGTTTCTCGCTCGGCTGCGACGGTTCCTGGACGAGCATGGCATCGTCGGATATTCCGACCACTTGAGCTACTGCTCGGAACACGGGCATCTCTACGACCTGATGCCGATTCCCTTCACCGCCGAAGCGGTCGACTGGGTTGCCTCGCGCATCAGCCAGGTGCAGGAAACGCTGGGCCGGCGCATCGCCGTGGAAAACATTTCCTACTACGCCACCATCGGCGCCGAGATGAGTGAGCTCGAATTCATTAATGCGGTGGTCGAAAAGGCCGATTGCCTGCTGCTGCTCGACGTCAACAACATTCACGTGAACAGCGTCAATCACCGCTACGACGCCGACGAGTTCCTGGCCGGCCTGCCGGCCGACCGCGTGGCCTACATCCACATTGCCGGTCATCACAACGAAGCCGATGACCTGATCGTCGATACCCACGGTGCCCCCGTTGTCGACCCCGTCTGGCGCCTGCTTGATCGCGCCTACGAAAGACTCGGTCCGGTGCCCACAATGCTGGAACGCGACTTCAACTTTCCGCCCATCGAAGAACTGCTCGCCGAAGTCGAACAGATCCGGCAGCATCAATCAGCCCATGAATCCGAGCAACAGCGACGCGCCTCCTGAGTCACTGCTGAAGTTGCAGCGAGAATTCGCCGGGCACTTGCGTGACCCCGAATCGCTGCCTGCGCCTGAGAATATAGAAGAGCGGCGCATGGCGATCTATCGCCGCCTGTTCTTCGGCAACCTGCGCAATCTCATGGCGAAGAACTTCCCCGTGCTGCGCCGCCTGGTCGACGACGAGACCTGGGACGGGCTGATTCGCCGGTTCATGGCCGAGCATCGTGCCCAAACGCCGATGTTCACCGAGATCGGCAGCGAATTCGTGCGCTTCATCGAGGAGCGACAACCGGAAGGACTGCCGCCGTTTACTGCCGAGCTGGTGCACTGGGAATACCTGGAAACGGTCGTCCGACTGCACGAAGCCAGACTGGAGACCATTACCGTAGATGCGCAGGCCGACCCGGTCGAGAACGCGCCGGTGATCAATCCCACCACGCAACTGGGCCTTTACCACTGGCCGGTCCACCAGATCGGGCCGAAGTTCCAGCCCGAAACGCCGCTGGATGCGCCTGTCGTGCTGGCCGCCTGTCGCCAGCGCGATCACACCATCGGGTTCATGCGCTTCAATCCGGTCACCGCACGGCTCGTCGAACTGATGAAAGCAAGCCCCGACAGCAGTGGACGAACCTTGCTGACCACCATCGCCGCTGAACTCAAGTCACCGGATACCGAGGCGGTCGTTCGCTCCGGCGCCGGAATGCTGGAAAAACTGCGCGAGGCCGGGTTTATTCTCGGAGCAAGAAAGGCCGATCAGTAAACGCCTTCCAGGCGAAACCCCTTTTCCTCGAGCAGCCTGACCAGGCCCTCGTCGCCGACCAGGTGCAGGGCGCCGACGGCGATCATCAGCCCACCCTGTTCAAGATGCGGCAAGGCGCGCTCGAGCATGATGTGATTGCGCTGCTTCAGGCCGACTTCGTTGAAGTGATGCGCGACCTCCTCATCCATGCCCTCGAGTTGATGCTGGGACAGGGCTTCGAGTTCATCCAGGTCCCCGGCAAGATACGCAGCAACCAGCCGCTCGAAGGTTTCCGGCATGTTCTCATGTTCTTTCACCGCGGTCTGGATCAGCTCGATCTGGGCCTCTTGCGACATCCCCTTGAGAAAGTCCAGTTGCTCGTCCAGCGTCTCCAGGGCGATGACGTCCAGCCCCATGCCTGAGGCCCGGAAGGACAGCGCCAGGTCCATGAACAAGCCGGTTTGCGGCGGCGGCACCGACAGGGTCATGCCCGCCGCCCAGGGCCGCAGGCGCCGGACCGCGGGTTCTCCCATGCCGTAGCTCTCACCCAGGATGCGAACCACTTCTTCGTAGAGCGCCTCGTCGAGCACCTCGTGCAGGCCGCCGTTGTCGAAATGCATGGCCTGCTGCAAGCGCTCGAGCATGGTCATATCCGGCACCAGTTCCAGCGCCAGCCGCTCGGACTGTTGCAGGGCTTCGATCAATTCCGGCGGGAAATCGAGCAGGCGCGGGTCTTCACTGTGCACCGTGCCCAGCAGCCAGTTCTGACGGCCCTCGTCATCGATCACCGACCAGAATACCTGGGCGTTGGCAGCGGTTGCCAGGAACGCCAGCAAGCCGATCAGGCAGAGTCGGGCAGCGCGCATACGGTATCTCCGGTGGTCAGACAGGCCAGACTGCATTATCCTGAACTTTTGCCCCGACTGGAACCCGATGTCCCGTATTGTCGATCGCTTCCGCGGCTTCATGCCCGTGGTGGTAGATGTAGAAACCGGCGGATTCAATCCGCAAACCGACGCATTGCTGGAGTTGGCCGTGTGCATCGTCGAAATGGACGAGGATGGCTGGGTCCATCCCGGCGAAGTGATGATGCGGCATATCGAAGCGTTCGAGGGCGCCAACATCGAGGCCGCCGCGCTGGAGTTCAACGGCATCCGGCCCGACCATCCCCTGCGGGCGGCGGTCGACGAGCGGCGCGGCCTGCAGGACCTGTTCCTGCCGGTACGCCAGGCCCTGCGCGCAACCGGCTGCAAGCGCGCCATCCTGGTCGGCCACAATGCCCACTTCGACCTGTCGTTTCTCAACGCCGCCATCGCCCGGACCAGCTACAAGCGCAATCCCTTTCACCCGTTCAGCTGCTTCGATACGGCGACCATGGGCGGTTTGGCCTACGGTCAGACGGTCCTGGCACGCGCCGTCCAGGCCGCCGGGCTGGACTGGGACAAGTCCCAGGCACACTCCGCCGCGTACGACACCGAACGTACGGCCAGCCTGTTTTGTAATATCGTCAACCGCTGGCGCCACCTGGAAGACCTCGAGAGCGAGGGCGAATACCATGCTTGAACCCTGCGTTCACGGGTCCATATTGATACTGACAAGCACGAACAATCATTCAAACAGCAAGGAGCGACTGCATCATGGCTTTTACACTTCCTGATCTGCCCTATGCCAAGGACGCACTCGAGCCGCACATCTCGGCCGAAACCCTGGAGTACCACTACGGCAAGCATCACCAGACTTATGTCGACAAGCTCAACGGCCTGGTCGAAGGCACCGAGTTCGCCGACAAGTCACTTGAGGACATCATCCG
>SKZJ01000050.1 GCA_007127425.1 Wenzhouxiangella sp. | reverse complement strand
CTGCCCATCTGATCAAGCAACCGCGCAACAGTCTCCTGAGTCTGGTCGGTTCCTGACATCACTTCACCCACCCGGCCGGCACCCCTATGTCCCTGCCCTTGCCGGAAAGCATAAGCCACCCATCACGCCACTTCAAATGTCCGGAAAAAATGTTGGCCCCATTTCACTGCAGTCCGGGTAATAACCGGTGAAGGCGTCATTTCGATCCGAAAGCGCCCGTTTACTTACAACACGCCGGCACCAACGGCACGGAGGACCAAATGAATATGCGTAACTTTCTTTCCGTTCTAATACTGGCCTGGATCGGCACAGTCTGCACTCAGGTAGCCGCCAACGGCCCACCGCACAGCACCGCCAGCGGCTTCTTCAGCCAGACCGGCATCAACAGTCTCGATGAGCAGTTCGCGGGCCCCAACATGATCCTCAAACAGACTTCCGAGGGCTCCGTCTTCGGGACGCTGTCGGGCAGCTATGAAGACGCCCTCCGGGTCGTGATTCATCCCAATGGGAAGTTCAACGTCAAGTTCACGATTGTTTGCGAATGCACGGTTGACGGCAAGCAGGGGTACCTGTACCTCGTGGCTACTGACAAGGGGCAAATGGTCAGTGACACGCAGGCGGTCTTCTCGGGTCGCGCCGTGATCACCGGAGGTACGGGTGAGCTTTCCGGCCTCAGGGGTGTACTACAGATTGAAGGCATCGTCGATCTGACGACTGGCTTGTCTGAATATGACTACGTGGGCTGGGTTAATTGATCGATGGAAAGTCGAATGACTTCATTGCCGACTACGGGATCCGGCCTGCGGGCCGGATCTTCGTTCTACCCCACCATGGCCGTGGCCATCAGTCTGACGGCCTTTGCGGGATTCACCTTCACCTACTTCGGCCCAGTGATCCGGGGTACCTACCCACCGGCCTCGCCGATGGTTCACTTGCACGGATGGAGCTTCTTTGTGTGGTATCTGCTGTTACCCCTGCAGGCATTGCTGATGACCGTCGGTCGTCGACGGATTCACATGATGCTCGGCAGCGCAAGCGTAGTGCTGGCCATCGTCATGGTATTCACCGGCCTCCTGGTTGCAGCGGTACGCATCGAACAGGGGCTATCGGCCGCCGAACCCAATGAACTGACCGATTTCTGGAAAGAGTTCGGGCAACTGATCATGTTCAACATGCTGCCCTTCGCGCTTTTCTATACGGCGGCGATCGTACACCGCCGAAAGGCTGATGTTCACAAACGCCTGATCATCATGGCCAGTGCCAGCGCACTCCCGGCTGCCATCTTCCGAATCATCGTCGGCTTTGGCGGTTTCTACTGGCTGGCAACACCGGCATGGGTCATGCCGGCTGCATTTCTGCTCCCGGCCGTGTTCATCGTGGCTGGAATGATTCGCGATCAGTTCACCAGAGGTGCCGCCCATCGCACCTATCTCATCGGCCTGCCGATCCTGCTGTTGGTCCATGGGTTTGGCCTTGTCATCGTCGGAACACCGGTGAGCGAAGTCGTGTCTCGGGTCATGGCTGTCTTTGCTCAAGCATTCGGGTGGCTGTACTGACCCCACAGGGGTGCCGCACTTCCGTGAACTGCTTCACGCCTTGCACCTGAGCCCGTCGTGACATAGGCTTGAACTTGGGTGAACAATCCGGGGTGCGCTGTGGAAAGTGCCGGTGGCTGGCGATCACTCACGCAATTGCTGAGCGAGCACTCCCCTAATGACCGGGAAGTGCTCGATCAGGTCATTCCGCTGGTCTATGGCGAGTTGCACAATCTGGCCCGCCGTCAGCTCTCAGGCAATCGCAACCTGACCCTGAACACGACAGCCCTGGTCGACGAAGCCTACCTGAAGATGGTCGATCAGGAGAATGCTCCGCTGGACAGTCGGGCCATCTTCTTCGGCGCGGCGGCACGCGCCATGCGGCAGGTGCTGGTCGACGCGGCCCGCCGCCGGAATCGACTCAAGCGCGGTGGTGATCGATTCCGGGTGACGCTCAATGAGGAAGGGATATCGGCCGACGGGTTTGCCGTCGAAATCCTTGAGCTCAATGATGCCCTCGAGCGACTCGAAGAACACTACCCACGCCAGGCTCAGGTCGTTGAATGCCGTTTTTTCGGCGGCATGAGCACCGAGGAAACCGCACAGGCGCTGAGCCTGTCAAGACGTACCGTGGTCCGTGACTGGACCATGGCCCGAGCCTGGCTGTTTCGCGAGATGAACCGCCCTGAACCGCCGAACAATGGCTGACCATGACCACATCGGTGCCGCGCTCGAACGCCTGCTTGCCATGCCGGAGGGCGAACGCCGGGCCGAATTGAAGCGCCTTGCCCAGGACGCTCCGCAACAGGCGGCCGAACTTGACTCCTTGCTGGCCGCTCACGAAGCCAACCCGGATTTCCTTGGCCGGATCGACGCTGACGGCGCGATGCACCTGCTGGAAGAAGACCGACGCCTGCTGATGCCAGAGCGCGTCGGTGACTATCGCCTGATCGGGGAAATCGGCCACGGCGGGTTGGGCGTGATCTACCTGGGGGAACGGGTCGAAGGTGACTTCGAACAGCAAGTCGCCATCAAGCTGATCAAGCACGGCATGGATTCCGTGGCCATTCTGCGTCGCTTTCAAAACGAACGCCGCATACTTGCTTCGTTGGAACACCCTGGTATCGCCCGCCTGATCGACGGCGGCATGCTGGACGACGGCAGGCCCTGGTTCGCCATGGAATACATTCGTGGTGAAACCATCACCCAGTGGTGCAATCGGAAGCAACTGGGGGTTGACGACCGGCTGCGGCTGTTCGAACAGGTCTGTCGCACCGTTCAGTTTGCCCATTCCCGGCTGATCATCCATCGCGATCTCAAGCCCGACAACATCCTGGTCACCGAGACGGGAACCATCAAACTGCTCGACTTCGGGATCGCCAAACTGATCTCCGAAAGCGACGAAGAACTGACCGAGCTTACCGTAGCCGGAAACCGGGCAATGACACCGGAGTATGCCGCACCCGAACAGATCCGCGGCGAGCCAGTCAGCGTCGCGACCGATGTCTATGCCCTGGGTGTGGTGCTCTATCAACTTCTGACCGGCGTCCATCCCTTCAGAGCCGACACGTTCTCTCGCGCCGAACTGACCGACGCCATCTGCAATACGGCACCTCCTCCGCCATCCATGGCCATCAGGAAGCCTGGCAGGAGTGACATGCCGGCCTCGAACGCTCACCCTGCCTCCGAGTGCAGACGGCTGAAAGGGGATCTCGATGCGATCGTGCTGACAGCGCTGGCCAAGGCGCCGGCGCGTCGCTACGGATCAGCCGAAGCACTGGCCGAGGATATTCGTCGTCACCTGCTCGATATTCCCATCCGGGCCCGCCGCCGTACCTTCGCCTACAAAACGGGCCGCTTCATCGCCCGTCATCGCATCGGAGTGCTGGCCACCTCGACTGCCATGCTGGCGCTCGTCATTGGACTGACCGCAGCCTTGTGGCAGGCGGGCAAGGCCCGTGAGCAGGCGGAAGCGGCACTGCAGAGTCGAGACTTTGTGGTCTCCCTGCTTCGTGAAACCAACCCTGCACGCAGCGATGAAGGCGTGGAGTTGCGAGCGGTCGACCTGCTCCGGCATGCTGCCGAACGGGTCAAGAAAAGCGATGACATATCCGGGGACCTGCAAGCCCGGCTGCAAATCGTACTCGCCGAGGCCATGCTGGACCTTGGCCGGCCGAACGACGCACTGCCACTCGCCCAACTGGGGGTGGCCGGCCTGCAGGATCTTTATGGTCACAGTAGTCCGGAAGCTGCCGACGGACTGTATGCCCTGGCGCGAACTCACGCCCACCTGGGTCATCCGGGCAAGGCAGCACAAGCCGCGCGCACAGGCCATGTCATCATGGAAGCCAAGGGGATGACCGGCACCCTGCTCTACGTGCGGCTGCTGGGCATCGAGGCCCATGCGCACAACCTGATGGGCGAGTACGACCAAGCCTTGGCGTTGCGCCAGCGCATTGTTGAGGAACGCGCCCTGATCGTGGGCGGGAATGATCCGCGCATGGCATCGGCCCATTACAATCTGGGCACCGCCTATTACTACATGAATGACTTTG
>SKZJ01000252.1 GCA_007127425.1 Wenzhouxiangella sp. | reverse complement strand
CGCTCTTCGAGCAGTTCCAGGGTTTCGGCATCCAGATCATTGGTCGGTTCATCCATGACCAGCAGGTTGGAGGGCCGGGCAAACAGCCGGGCCAGAAGCAGCCGGTTGCGCTCTCCACCGGAAAGCTTGGTAATCGGAGCCCGTGCACGCTCGGGGGTGAACAGAAAGTCCTGGAGGTAGCCGATGATGTGCTTGCGCTGGCCATTGAGTTCGACGAAATCGCGGCCCTCGGCAACATTCTCGGCCGCTGTCCAGTCATCGCGCAGGACGGCCCGATGCTGGTCGTAGTAGGCGATCTCCAGCCCGGTGCCCAGACGGACTTCGCCCTGGTCGGGTTCGAGTTTGCCGAGCAGCAGGTTAAGCAGGGTGGTCTTGCCGGAGCCGTTCGGGCCAATCAGGCCGATCCGGTCTCCGCGCAGGATCAGGGTGGAAAAGTCTTGCACGATGGGCTGATCGTCCCAGGCAAAGCCAATGTCTTGCACCTCGATGACCTTGCGCCCGGATTTGCCGGCCGTGGCGACCTTGATGCTGGCCTGACCAATCCGTTCGCGACGCTCGGCTCGCTCGCGGCGCATCTGTTTCAGGGCCCGGACTCGCCCTTCGTTGCGGGTGCGACGGGCCTTGATGCCCTGCCGAATCCAGACTTCCTCCTCGGCCAGGCGCTTGTCAAAACGCCGGTTTTCCAGTTCCTCGGCATGCAGTCGCTCCTCGACCCGACGCAGGTAGTTGTCCCAGTCGCCCGGCCAGGAAGTCACCTGACCGCGATCGATCTCGACAATGCGAGTGGCCAGGTTTTTCAGAAAGCGTCGATCGTGAGTAACGAACATCAGGCTGCCCGGAAAATTGCGGAGAAATTCCTCCAGCCACTCGATGGCCTCGATATCCAGATGGTTGGTGGGTTCATCCAGCAGCAGCAG
Organism: Wenzhouxiangella sp.; assembly: GCA_007127425.1. GTDB lineage: Bacteria > Pseudomonadota > Gammaproteobacteria > Xanthomonadales > Wenzhouxiangellaceae > Wenzhouxiangella. Next base: position 3,175 of record SKZJ01000252.1, on the reverse strand, counting down.
GTCCGGCTGCCGGACCAGGGCCTGGCCCAACAGTACCCGGCGCTTCATGCCGCCGGATAGACTGGCAAACTCGGCTTCACCATCCAGACCCAGCCGGTCCAGTACCGTTTCCACCTGCTGCTCCAGATCCCAGCCGCCGGCCGCTTCGATTCTGGCCTGGATGGCGGCCAGCTTGCCGGGGTCGGCCCCATCGATGGCCAGGTGATGATATTCGGCCAGATGCGCACCCAGATCGCCCAGCCCACTGGCCACCTGGTCGAACACCGAGCCGGCCGCCCCCTCGGGAACCTCCTGGCGAAGACGGGCAATGCGAATGCCGTCCCCGGCAATGATGTGGCCGTCATCGGGCTCGATCTCGCCGGCGATCAACCTGAGCAGGGTGGACTTGCCGGCACCGTTGCGCCCGACCAGGGCGATACGCTCGCCCTGGTCAATTTCGAGATTGACCTTTTCAAGCAGCAACGGCCCGCCGATGCTGAAATCCAGCTGGCGAATGGATAACAGCATGCTCAAATTCCCTCGGGCGAAGCCCAGTCCAGTTTGAAATAACGGGTGATGGTCTTCTCGATCTCGACCAGGATAAACACCACCAGGCCAAAGACGATGATGATCGGCCAGTAGGCGGCCGGCAGGCCGGTCGTGCTGAAGATTGTCTGCGCCCAGGGCAGGTAGGTAAACAGCAGTTGCATGACCACCAGCAGGCTGACCGAGACCCAGGCCCAGCCGTTGCTGAATAGTGCCGAGAGGGTATACCCGGGCTGTTGCCAGCGTCGGCAGTTGAACAGATAGGTGATCTGGCCGGCGACCAGGACATTGACGGCCACGGTTCGGGCCAGGTCTTCGTTCCCGGTTCCTGTCAGCACATGATGATAAAGCACGAACGTACCGGCAGTCAGCACGGCACCGACCCACAACACCCTGGATATGACGAACGAGGTCAACAAGCCCTGGTCCACATTGCGTGGCTGGCGCTTCATGATGTCATCTTCCAGCGGTTCGAAGGCTAGTGCCAGTGCCAGGGTGACGGCAATGGCCATGTTCACCCACAGGATCTGTACCGGGGAAATCGGCAGGCTGATCCCGGCCAGCACAGCGAGGATGATGACCAGCGCCTGGGCGGCATTGGTCGGCAGCACGAACAGGACTGCCTTGCGAATATTGTCATAGACCCCGCGACCTTCTTCCACGCCGTTGACAATGGTGGCGAAATTGTCATCGGCCAGGACCATTTCGGCGGCCTGGCGCGAAGCCTCGGTGCCCTTGATGCCCATGGCCACACCGATATCGGCCCGCTTCAGGGCCGGCGCATCGTTAGCTCCATCGCCGGTCATGGCAACGATATGATCATGTGCCTGCAGCGCCTTGACCAGGCGCAGCTTGTGCTCCGGCGTGGTGCGCGCGAATACGTCGACATCAATGACCTGATCGGCCAGCTCATCATCGTCCATGCGGTCAATCTCGCGGCCACTGAGCGCACCCTGGTCCTGGCCGGTGATCTTCAACTCGCGAGCAATGGCCAGCGCCGTGCTGGCATGGTCGCCGGTGATCATCTTGACCCGGATTCCGGCGCTCTGGCAGGCCTCGACCGCGGCCGGCACCTCGTCACGTGGCGGATCGGCAAAGCCGACCAGGCCCAGCAGGGTCAGGTCCTGGACTTGCGACTCATCGTCGAGTGATTCGGGCTGGTCGTCGCTCTCGGCTTCGGCAATGGCCAATACTCGCAAACCCTTCCCGGTCAATTCATCCAGTCGTTCTTCCCAGTACTCGCGGTTGAGCTCGACTTCGTCTTCGTCAGCGAACTGCTGCCTGCACCGGTCCAGCAAGGCTTCCGGGGCACCCTTGACACACATCAGGCGCTCGTTCAGGGTCGCCATGAACTTGGTGTCGGATGAAAAGGGAAGCAACCCCGTGCGCGAATGTTCATTGCGAACCTTTTCAATGTCCACTTCGAAGTGATCGGCCAGTTCGACCAGCGCCATTTCCAGCGGATCTCCCCCGTCACTTCCGGGGTCAAAGTCATTGCAGAGTACGGCGGTGCGCAGCAAGCGACGAGCTGCCTCGCTGTGCAACTCCGATTGCTCGGCCGGGTCCAGGTCTTCACCATCCAGCGCCACGGCCAGGGCCTTGAGCTGGTTACGGGTCAGGGTGCCGGTTTTGTCGGAGCATATGATGCTGACTGAACCCAGCGTCTCGACCGCCGGCAGACGACGGATGATGGCCTTGCGCCGCGCCATTTGCTGTACCCCGATAGCCAGGGTAATGGTGATGATGGCCGGCAGGCCCTCGGGAATGGCGGCCACGGCCAGGGCAATACCTGCGATCAGTCCCTCGGACAGGGGGAGGCCGTGGACCAGCGCGCCCAGGGTGATGACCAGGGCGGCCAGGGCGATGATCACCACGGTCAGGATCTGGGCAAACCGATTGATGCGCTTGAGCAGCGGGGTGGTCAGCGTCTGAACGGTTTCCAGCATGCCGCTGATCCTTCCCAGCTCGGTTTCCTTGCCGGTGACCACGACCACCCCGGTTCCCTGCCCATTGGTGGTCATGGAGCCGGAGTAGGCCATGCTGCGCCGGTCCGCCAGTTCCGTGTCCTCGTCGTCCGCTGCCTCGCCCTTTCCGACCGGCACCGACTCACCGGTCAGTGCAGCCTGGTCGACACGAAGACCATGGGTCTCGAGCAGCCGGATGTCGGCAGGAACCCGGTCTCCTGCGGAGATGCGCACGATATCGCCGGGCACCAGGGTCTCGGCATCCATGGTCTGCCACTGTCCATCCCTCCTGACGCGGGCCTTGAGTGCAAGCATCTTGCCAATGGCGGCCATGGCCTGCTCGGCCTTGCCTTCCTGGATAAAGCCGATCATGGCATTGATCAGCACCACGGCCATGATGACGGCGGTGTCTATCCACAGATCCAGCGCTGCCGCAATCACGGCGGCGCCAAGCAGTACGTAAATGAAAACGTTGTGGAACTGCGAAAAAAAGCGTAGCAATGCCGGTCGACGGCGGGCACTGGGCAAGGCATTGGGCCCATGTTTTTCCAGCCTTTCTTCCGCCTCCGAAATGCTCAGACCATTGTTGTCACTGTCAAGGTTCTCGATGACATCGCCTGGGTTCAGTGCATGCCACTGGGGCGTTTGATCACTCATCTTTTTTACCCCCTCAGTGGCAGGCTGGT
>SKZJ01000079.1 GCA_007127425.1 Wenzhouxiangella sp. | reverse complement strand
TTGATGAACTGGCCGACGAGAACCTGCAGTCCGACGAGCGTTTTGCCGAGAGCTACGCGCGCTCGCGCGCCGCGAAACATTACGGCCCGGTGCGCATTCGCGCCGAACTGAGTGAGCGCGGCATCGACCGCGCCCTGGCCGACCGCGCCATCCGCGAGCTGGAGGCCGACTGGTTCGCCCTGGCTGCCGAATGGTACGAACGCCGCTACGGCACCAGGCCGGCCGAAGACCTCAAGGAAAAGTCCCGCCGCCAGCAGGCCCTGGCCCGCCGCGGGTTTGCCCACGAGCACGTTCGCGAATTGCTCAGTTAGGTTGCAAGGTATGCCGTCCCGGCCCCCGGATCAGGTCCGGGGCAGGCTCCGAGCCGGGACCCCGCACGTTGGTTCCGGCACGGCGTTGGTTCAGGCTTCAAACGTGCGAGGCCCCGGATCATCGCTACGCGCTGTCCGGGGCGACGGGGTATTGGCTGGTGACTTACACTGCCGTCTGAATCATGTTCAGGAGAACCCTGATGTCCCGCTGTGGAACGCTCTGTTTTTCGCTACTGTTCTGCCTGATCGCCGGTTCGGCGCAGGCAGGCTCCGAGGCGCTCGATCGGCTGGAACCCGAGCAGCAAGCCTTCTGGCAGAAATTGGAGGGGCTCTGTGGGAAGGCCTACTCCGGTCAGGTCGATGATGTAACCGAGTATTACCGTGACGCTCTGGTCGGCCGCGAGGTGGTTGCGCACGGGGTGTCTTGCGAGGATGAGCGCATTCACGTTGCCCTGCATGTCGATGGGGATCGTTCACGCAACTGGATTCTGACCCTCGTCGACGGCACCATCCGGCTCAAGCACGATCATCGCCATCGCGACGGCACGGAAGAGGACATCAGTCAGTACGGCGGCGATGCGCCGGTGCCCGGCCTGCCGGAGCGCCAGATCTTTCCCGCCGATGCGCATACTGCCGATATCCTGCCCCAGCGCGCCGACAACTTCTGGTTCATGCATTTCGTCGATGAACACACCTTCCACTACGGCGTGCACTGGCCCAAACATGGCCATTCGGTCCGTCTGGCCTTCGACCTGTCCCGCCCGGTTGAACCGCCGCTGCTGCCCTGGGGTTACGAGTAAATGCCCCATCCTCTTGCCCCCGGCGGGCTTAAACTATATGTCTGACACTGACTTTGCCCCATTCCAGGCTTTTTGATGAAAACCACCGCTGATATCCGCCAGGCCTTTCTCGATTATTTCGCCGAGCGCGATCACCGCGTCGTGCCCTCGAGTGCCCTGATTCCCGCCAACGACCCGACGCTGTTGTTCACCAATGCCGGCATGGTGCAGTTCAAGGACGTATTTCTCGGCTCGGAAAAGCGCGCCTACACCCGGGCAACCAGCTCGCAGCGCTGCGTGCGCGCCGGCGGCAAGCACAATGACCTGGAAAACGTCGGCTACACGGCCCGCCACCACACCTTCTTCGAGATGCTGGGCAACTTCAGCTTTGGCGATTACTTCAAGCAGGAGGCGATCGAGTACGCCTGGGAATTCCTGACCGAAACCTGTCAGCTGCCATCCGAAAAGCTGTGGGTGACCGTCTATGAAGACGATGACGAGGCCGCCGATATCTGGCTGAATCACATCGGCGTCGACCCCGAGCGCTTCTCGCGCATCGGCGACAAGCCGGGCAAGCGTTACGAGAGCGACAACTTCTGGGCCATGGGCGAGACCGGCCCCTGCGGCCCGTGCACCGAGATCTTCTACGACCACGGCCCGGATGTGCCCGGCGGGCCGCCCGGCACACCCGAGGAAGACGGCGATCGCTACATCGAGATCTGGAACCTGGTGTTCATGCAGTACGACCGTGCTGCCGACGGCACCATGTCGCCGCTGCCGGCACCCTGTGTGGACACCGGCATGGGCCTGGAACGCCTGGCCGCCATCCTTCAGGGTGTGCATTCGAACTACGAGATCGATCTGTTCGAGCATCTGATCGACGCGGCGATGAAGCACACCGGTGCGAGCGACCGGGACTCGGCCTCCCTGAAGGTGATCGCCGACCATATTCGCGCCTGTGCCTTCCTGATCGTCGACGGCGTGCTGCCGTCCAACGAGGGGCGCGGCTACGTGCTTCGTCGCATCATCCGCCGTGCCATCCGCCACGGCTACAAGCTGGGCTGCGAGGACCTGTTCTTCGCGAAGATGGTTGCACCATTGGCCGAGGTCATGGGCCAGGCCTACCCGGAACTGGCCGACAAGCAGCAGCATGTCACCGAGGTGCTCGAGCGCGAGGAGAAGCGCTTCGGCGAGACCCTGGACCAGGGGATGAAGCTTCTGGAGAGCGCGCTTGCCGACCTGGATGGCTCGGACATTCCCGGAGACGTGGCCTTCAAGCTCTACGACACCTATGGCTTCCCGGTTGACCTGACCCGCGACATTGCCCGCGAGCGCAACCTGAGCGTTGACGAGGCCGGCTTCGAGGAGGCGATGAACGCGCAGCGCGAACGCGCCCGTGCCGCCGGCAAGTTCGGCGCGGCGGACGGCATTCCGGCAGAGGTGATCGCGGGGCTGAGAGCCACGCACTTCCTCGGCTACCAGTACCACGAGACGGATTCATCCGAAGTGGTCGCCATCCTGGTCGACGGCAAACCTGTCGACGAATTGCATGCCGGTGAGGACGGCGTGATCATTCTCGATCGCACCCCGTTCTATGCCGAATCCGGCGGCCAGGTTGGCGATACCGGTCTGCTCGAAGGGCAGGGTGCGCGATTCGATGTTGCCGACACGCGCAAGCTGGCCGGTGCTTTCCATGGCCACATCGGCAGGCTGGCATCGGGCACGCTCAAGCGTGGTGCGACGGTCTCGGCGAAGATCGACTCGCAACGCCGGGCCGATATCGTCCGCCACCACTCGGCCACCCACCTGCTGCACTCGGCACTGAGAACCGTGCTGGGAGAACACGTGCAACAGAAAGGCTCGCTGGTCGCGCCCGACCGCCTGCGTTTCGATTTCTCGCACCACGCCCCCGTCACCGAGGAAGAGATTGCCGAAATCGAGCGCCTGGTCAACGAACAGATCCAGGCCAATGCCGCGGCGGAAGCGAAGGAAATGTCCTTCGATGCCGCCATGGACGCCGGTGCCCTGGCCTTCTTCGACGAGAAGTACGGTGACGAGGTACGCGTGCTGCGCTTCGGCGACTTTTCCATGGAGCTGTGCGGCGGCACCCATGTCGATCGCGTCGGTGACATCGGCCTGTTCAAGATCGTGTCCGAAACCGGTATCTCGGCCGGCGTGCGCCGTGTCGAAGCTGTTGCCGGCCGTGTGGCCGTCGATTGGCTGCAGGGGCTGGACCGCTCGGTCCGCCGCGTGTCCGGCCAGCTCAAGGCCAGCCCGGAGCAGCTGGGCGAGCGCGTAGAGCAGTTGCTCAAGCGCTCACGCGAACTGGAAAAGGAACTCGATCGACTGAAGGGCAAGTTGGCCTCGGCTGCCGGTTCCGACCTGGCCTCGCAGGCAGTCGATGTCAATGGTGTGAAAGTGCTGGCGGCGCATCTCGAAGGTGTCGATCCCAACGGCTTGCGTGACACTGTCGACCAGCTCAAGAACAAGCTCGGCTCGGCCGTGATCGTGCTGGGCACGGCTGCCGGCGGCGGCGTGCGCCTGGTTGCCGGGGTGACCAAGGACCTCACCGACCGCATCAAGGCCGGCGAGCTGGTCAACCATGTCGCCAGCCAGGTCGGCGGCAAGGGCGGCGGCCGCCCCGACTTCGCCCAGGCCGGTGGCACTGATGCCAAGGCGCTGCCGGGGGCCCTGAAAACGGTTGAGGAGTGGGTGAGGGAAAGGCTCTGAACTGGCCAGAAATTCGAAATCCGAAACAAGCACGAAATTCGAATCATGAAACGACCCCGGCCATTCTCGGTTTCGTATTTTGTATTTTGAGTTTGTTTGAGATTTGGTGCTTCGAATTTTGAATTTCTTCCAGTGAGATCAATTCAGCCCCTGTGATTGCTGGCCCCGTAATGTATAATTGCGCCCGCTAACGGAGAGGTGGCAGAGTGGTCGAATGCGGCGGTCTCGAAAACCGTTAACGGGTTTTCCCCGTTCGAGGGTTCGAATCCCTCCCT
>SKZJ01000102.1 GCA_007127425.1 Wenzhouxiangella sp. | reverse complement strand
GGCGGTACGGCATCCTGAAGTTGCGCCAGTTCATCGGCGATCTCGGGCGGCAGCAGGTCTCTGCGTGTCGACAGGATCTGGCCGAATTTGACGTAGATTGGTCCCAGCTCCTGTAGCGCCAGGCGCAGGCGCTGGCCGTGCGGCAGATCGCGTACGCGCTTGCGACCCCAGGGCAGCAGTCGCACGGCGCGGGCGAATTTCAGCGGTGGTATGCCGACGACCAGTTCGTCGAGCCGATAACGGGCCAGAGTCAATCCAATGCTGGTCAATCGGACAGTGCGTCGGATCATGTTCGTCCCTCCCGGCGCAGGCGCGCCTCCAGCCGGTCGGTCGCTTCGCGCAGCTCGTCGACCTCGCGGATGAACTCGTCGACCTCTTCGTGCGTGACCAGCAGGCCGCTTTCTTCGCGCAGGAAGCGGGCGGTCTGGTCGGCGACGGTCGAGGCCGCGTGGCGCCCGGCGCGGGAGCTGTCGTTGATCATGCGCCAGACCTGGTGGCCCCAGACCACGCCGAGATGTTCGACCAGCAGGGCTTCCCAGTCCGGATCGAGCTGCCGCAGCAGTTTCTCCAGTGCCTGGGCGGCGGCTGCATTACCCTGGATCTGCACGCCGCTACCCGGGGCTCGCCAATCCGGCACGGCCATGGCCAGCAGGGCGGCCGGCGTGCCACTGATGGTGGTGTCGGGTTCGGTCTCGCTTTCGGCGTCGATCGCCAGCCGATCATCCAGGCCGTGGAAATACAGGTCGATGCCCAAACCCTTGAGTTCCAGCCGCACGGTCTTGTCCCGCATCGCCGCCAGGCGGGTTGCGGCTGTCTCGTCCAGCCCGATGGCCCGGTTGAGCGCGGTATCGACGGCGCTGGCCAGCAAGCCGGGCAGGGGAGTGAGGTAGCGGCTCATGGCAGGGCTACACGCGCGCGCCGCGGTGAATGGCGCAAATGCCGCCGGAAAGGTTGCTCCAGCCGACCCGCTCGAACCCCGTGTCCTGCATTTCTTCGGCCAGGGATGGCTGGTCCGGAAAGCGGCGGATGGACTCGGCCAGGTACTGGTAGCTGTCCGCGTCACCGGCGATGGCCCCTCCCAGTCGTGGCAGCACGCCGAACGACCAGGTGTCGTAAACCTTTGCCAGTGCCGGCAACCCGACTTTGGAAAACTCCAGGATATGTACCCGGCCGCCGGGCCGGAGCACCCGGTACATCTCGGCCAGCGCCCGGTCGCGCCAGGTCACGTTCCTCAGCCCGAAGGCGATGGTGACGTGATCGAAACTGCCGTCGGCAAAGGGCAGGGCCTCGGCATTGACCTGGGCCCAGTCGAATCCTTGTACCGTCCCGCGCGCGTCCATGCGTGAACGACCGACCGAAAGCATGGCGTGGTTGATGTCGGCCACGGTCACATCCGCACCCTTGCCGCGTGCCAGCCAGGCGATATCACCGGTGCCGCCGGCCAGGTCGAGCAGCTGGTCACCGCGGCGGATGCCGCAAGTGGCAACGAAGTGACGCTTCCAGAGCCGATGAATCCCCAGGCTCATGAGGTCGTTCATCAGGTCGTACTTCTGCGCCACGGAAGTAAAAACCTGGCCGACCAGCCGGGTCTTTTCCTCGGGGGCGACTTCACGGTATCCAAAGTCGGTCATGGCTTGTCCAAATAGTTTCCAACCGCAGATAAACGCGGATGGACGCTGCTAGGAATGAAAAGATTTCACCACAGAGAGCACAGAGGTCACAGAGAAAGTCATGAAAAACTCTGTGTCCTCTGTGGTTCAGTCGCTTGATCTGCGTTCCTCTGCGTTAATCGGCGATTCAAGTTACTGTCAGGTTTCCTTCCCAACTGATGCATCGCGCAGGCGCTCGGCATAGCGGGCGAGATTTGACTCCATGTTAACCCCGAGTTCGTAAAGAAACGACCACGAGTACAGTCCGCTGTCATGGCCGTCGTCGAAGACCAGTTGCACGGCATAGGAGCCGATCGGCTCGATGCGTTCGATGTTGACCGCTTCCTTGCCGGTCATCAGCTTCGGCTCCGACAGGCCGTGGCCGCGCACCTCGGCCGAAGGCGAGTGGGTGCGCAGGTACTCGCAGGGCAGCTCGAAGACCTGGCCGTCATCGAACTCGACGACCAGGACCCGGCGTGACTTCTCCAGCCGGAGTTCGACCGGTTCCGGCGTGCTCATCCGCCCGTGTAGTAGGTCGGCGATCCCGGTCCAACCGGCAGGCCGAGGGCGAATACCCAGACGAAGAACAGGATGACCCAGCAGATGAAGTAGAAGATCGAGTACGGCAGCATGGTGGCGATCAGCGTGCCGATGCCGAACTTCTTGTCGTAGCGGGTCGCCCAGGCCAGGATCAGGCCGAAGTAACTCATCATCGGGGTGATGATGTTGGTGGTCGAATCACCGATACGGTAAGCGCCCTGGATGACCTCCGGCGAGTAGCCGATCATCATCAGCATGGGCACGAAGATCGGAGCGGTCACAGCCCACTGCGCCGACGCCGAGCCCAGCGACAGGTTGACGATGCCGCACATGATGATGAAGAACAGGAACACCAGCGGACCCGTCAGGCCGATGGTCTGCAGGAAGTCGGCGCCGGTAATGGCCGTGATCAGTCCCATGTTGGTCCAGCCGAAGAAGGCGACGAACTGGGCGGCGAAGAAGACCAGAACCACGTACAGCCCCAGTGTCGAAATGGCCGAGGCCATGCCGTCGATCACGTCGCGGTCGTTCTTCATGGTGCCGACCACCTTGCCGTAGGCAAAGCCGGTGACCAGGAAGAAGACGAAGATCCAGGCAACGATGGAGCGAAAGAACGGCCCGCTGGTTTCCAGGAAGCCGCCATCGGCGTCCGGGTCACGCAGCATGCCGGCTTCGGGCACCACCAGGAAGGCGATCAGGCCGATGATCGCGAGCACGGCCATACCGGCCATGACCAGGCCTTTCTTCTCGTTGCCGGTCAGCGGCGTCATCTGAGAGTCGTCAAGCACGGAGGGGTCGGCACGCGAGTCGTCGTAAGCGCCCAGTTTGGGTTCGACGATGAAGATGGTCACCAGCGAGCCGACCGCGGTAATCATGAACGTGGACACGATCATGAAGAACCAGTTGGCGGTGGCGTAGACCTCGTATTCGGGATCGATCAGACGCGCCGCTTCCTGGGTGATGCCGGCCAGCAGCGGGTCGATCGTACCCAGCAACAGGTTGGCCGAGTAGCCGCCCGAGACCCCGGCAAAGGCCGCCGCCATGCCGGCCAGCGGATGGCGCCCCAGCGCCAGGAAGATGGCGCCGGCCAGCGGCACCAGAACCACGTAACCCATTTCCGAGGCGGTGTTGGAAATGACGCCGGCAAACACGACGGCCACGGTGACCAGGTGCTTGGGCGCGTTGAGCACGATGCCGCGTACCATGGCCGAAAGCAGGCCGGATTTTTCTGCTACACCTACGCCCAGCATGGCGACCAGTACCACGCCCAGCGGCGCAAAGCCGACAAAGTTGGAGACCAGGTTGCCGAAGATCATCCTCAGGCCTTCGGCATTGAGCAGGCTGACCGCCTCGATGGTCGTGCCTTCGGGCACGTCCGGACGCGGATCGACCACCGATACCCCCAGCCAGCCGAACAGGCCCGAGAGGAACACCATGGCGGTGGCCAGGATGGCGAACAGCGTCACCGGGTGCGGAAGCAGGTTGCCCAGCCACTCGACCGTGTCGAGGAAGCGCGTGAACCAGTTGCGGTTTTCCATGGCCGAATTTTCGGCGCTGCTGTTCTCACTCACTGTTCTGACCCCGGGTTGTTATCAGCGAAGCCGCGCGCCGGCGGCACCGAGCGGGCATGATAGCGCATGGCTGCCGCGACTGCAGGCGCGAGGTCCGAGGTCCGAGGTCCGAGGTCCGAGGAGATCCTAAAACCTAAAACCTAAATCCTAGGACCTAGAACCTAGAACCTGCCCCTTACATCCCAATCGCAAACAACCCCAGGCACAGGATCAGTCCAGCCACCGGCACGATCACCGTCAGTGCCCCCATCGCGGGATAGGCGCCGGCGTGGGTTTCGTTGCAGATGGCGCGGATGGTGGTGACCACGTAGCCGTTGTGGGGCAGGGAGTCGAGCGCGCC
>SKZJ01000065.1 GCA_007127425.1 Wenzhouxiangella sp. | reverse complement strand
TCGCCCGGAGGAATCACCGGTGTGTGCAACGAGGACGGTCGCGTGACCATCATGATGCCGCACCCGGAGCGGCTTTTGAGAGCGGTCAACTTTTCATGGGCGCCGGTGGAGTGGGGCGGGGGATCGCCCTGGATGAAGATGTTTCACAATGCCCGCGATTGGGTTGAATGAGCGAAATGGACGATCAGGATCACGATCAGGAGCAGCGACAGCCGCCCAAGCCCGGTGAGCCCGGCGATGCGAACGGCGCCGAGAAGGAAACGGGCGGCGGCAACCCGATCAAGGAAATGTTCCTGCTGGCCGCGCTCTACCTGCCGCTGGGCTTTTTCCTGTGGTTCTTCTTCGCCAGCGCCTTGATGTTCCCGACCGCGCGCCTGTCCGAATGGCTGTTGACCGGGTTCTTTTCAGATATTTTCGAACGTGTCGTCCAGCTCGGTTTCCACCTCGAGATCCAGTCACTGATCGTCCTGCCCGAACAGGTCGAAGGCCAGACCGCGGCCCTGAACCTGTATATCAATCCGATGATTTATGCCTGGGGCATGGCCTTGTTGTTCGGCCTGATCATGGCTACGCCGCTGACGGCACGTCAGCGCCTGGTCCAATTGCTGATCTCCTTTTTCGTCGTCACCCTGGTTACCGTCTGGGGCGTGTTCTGGGAGACCTGGGTGGACCTGGCCTTCCGCAGTGGTCCGGAAGCGGCGCAGGTCGCGCGTGATGCGATATTTCCGGTCGACATGATCGCATTGTGCTACCAGCTGGGGTACCTGATGTTCCCGGCCGTCGTGCCGGTCGCGGGCTGGATCCTGATGAATCGTCCCTTCATCGAGCAGCACGTGCTCAGGGGCAGGCGTTGAACCGTTTTCTGCCGGATGCTGTCTGTTGCAGGGTAGACTGGCGACCATTGCCGTCGCGCCGCGCCTTGCAGTGAAACGTCACAAGAACGTTGAACCCGCGATTGTCATGTTGAAGGGCCATTGTCAGGCTGCCGCTGATCCGCACGCTTCAAAGCGAGACCTCATTTCATGAACGACCAGACACTGACCGCCACCGACGACACCAGCCTGTTGCCCAGCGTGGGCGAGCATCTCGAGGATCGTGCCGGCGACTTGTGCCGGCTGATGATCGAGCAGGAACGGCTGCGTGAAAGCGACCTGCAACGCGCTCAAAGCTACCAGGAACAGCACGGGGGCAACCTGCTCACCCTGCTGGTGCGCCTGGGCCTGGTGTCCGAACGTGACCTGGCGCGGGCCCAGTCGGAGTTGCTCGACATCGAACTGGTGACCGACAAGGATTACCCGGAAACAGGGCCGCAGATCGACAGCATCTCGGTGCGCTACATGAAGCAGCAGCACCTGGTGCCGGTCAGCGCCACCGACGAGGAGGTCGGGGTGGTCATGGCCGATCCCACCAACCAGTTCGCCCTGCGTGCCATCGAGATGGCCACGGGGCGCAGGGTCGTGCCGAAAGTCGGTGTTACCTCCGAGATCGACAACAATATCGAGCGCTACTTCGGTGGTGGCAAGAGCGCCATGGGCAAGATCGCCGAGCACCTGGGCGGTGAAGGTGATGGCGGCGAGGACGAGGAAGATGTCGAGCATCTGCGTGACCTCGCTTCCGAGGCCCCGGTCATCCGCCTGGTCAACCTGGTCTTGCAGCGCGCCGTCGAGTCGCGCGCATCCGATATTCACATCGAGCCGTTCGAGAACCGGCTGAAGGTCCGCTACCGCATCGATGGCGTGCTGCAGGAGGTCGAGGCGCCGCCGGCACGTTCGACTGCGGCGGTGATCTCACGCGTGAAGATCATGGCCAAGCTCAACATCGCCGAGCGTCGCCTGCCGCAGGATGGCCGTATCATGCATCGCGTCGGCGGCAAGGAACTCGACCTGCGTGTCTCGACCGTGCCGACCGCACATGGCGAGAGCGTGGTCATGCGTATTCTCGACCGCGAGGCCGTTGTGCTGGATTTCGCCAGCCTTGGTTTCGAGGAGAGTGTGCAAAAGCGGTTCATACGCGAACTGGAAGTGCCGCACGGCATCATCCTGGTCACCGGTCCGACCGGTTCGGGCAAGACCACCACGCTGTATACGGCGTTGTCGAGGCTCAATACGCCCGAGCGCAAGATCATCACCGTCGAGGACCCGGTCGAGTACCAGCTTGAGGGGGTCAACCAGATCCAGGCCAAGGCATCGATCGGGCTGGATTTTGCGCGCGCGCTGCGCTCCATCGTGCGCCAGGATCCCGACGTCATCATGATCGGGGAAATGCGCGATCTGGAAACGGCCAAGATCGCCATCCAGTCGGCACTGACCGGTCACCTGGTGCTCTCTACCCTGCATACCAACGATGCGGCCGGCGGTGTGACCCGAATGATTGATATGGGCGTGGAAGACTACCTGCTGACGTCCACGGTCAATGCCATCATGGCCCAGCGCCTGGTGCGGCGACTGGATCAGGAGACGATGGAGCCTTACGAGGTATTGCCGGAAGTGGCCGAGGAGTTGGGCTTGCACAAGCTCACCGATGCCGACCCGATCACGCTCTATCACCCCGGCACCTCCGAGGCCAGTCCGACCGGGTACCGCGGTCGAACCGGCATTCACGAGGTGCTGGTGCTGTCGGAAGAACTCCGGCGCATGGTCATGAAACACGCCACCTCCGGCGAGATCGAGCAGCAGGCGCGCCGCGAAGGCATGCGTACGATGTACGAGGACGGCCTGCTCAAGGCACTGCAGGGCATCACCTCGGCCGAGGAAGTGCTGCGCGTGACGCAGGAAGCATGATGAATAGAAACAAATTCGAAACTCGAAATCCGAAATCCGAAATGCGCCTCCGATGGTCTGTCAGGGGTTGTTTCGGATTTGGTGATTCGAATTTCGAATTTCACCCGGAGGGTGTACCCAATGCCTTTGTTTGAATACAAGGCCGTCACCCCGGCCGGTGAGACGTTCTCCGGCGAAATGGACGCACCCAGCAAGGACCTGGTCATTGCCCAGCTCCAGGAATCGGGCAATATCCCGGTGTCGGCGCGCGAGGTGGGGGGCGGTTTCCGGCTGGCCAACCTGTTCCGCGGTCGCAGCAGCCTGAACCAGCGAGAGATTGGCGATTTCACCCAGCAGTTGGCGACACTGCTCGGTGCCGGGCTGCCCCTCGACCGATCGCTCGGTATTCTCGCCGACCTGGCCGAAAACGAGCGGGTCCAGCAGACGGTCGACAAGATCCGAAATCGTGTGCGCGAAGGGATCGCGCTCTCCGAAGCGCTCGAAGAGCGTCACGGCGTGTTTTCGCGCTTCTACATCAACATGGTTCGTGCCGGTGAAATCGGCGGCTCGCTCGACCAGACACTGGCGCGAATGGCCGAGTACCTCGAGCGCAGCAAGGAGCTCAAGGACAATGTCGTCTCGGCGCTGATCTACCCGGCGCTGCTGGTGGTGCTGGCGATTGCTTCGCTGATCCTGCTGATGGTCTACGTCATTCCGCAGTTTGCGCCGATGTTCGAGGAGTTCGGCGGTGAACTGCCCATGCTGACCCGCGTGGTCATGGGGGTGGGTGACGCGCTCCAGATGTACTGGTGGGTCATCATCGGCGTGGTCTTCGTGATCGTGATCTGGTTCCGCAGCCAGATGGCGCGGCCTGTATCGAGGCGGCGTTGGGATGCGCGCTTCCTCAGCATGAGTGGCGCCGGCGACATCATTGCCAAGATGGAAACTGCTCGCCTGGCACGCACCACCGGCACCTTGCTCGTCAACGGCGTGCCGCTGTTGTCGGCACTTTCCATCTCCAAGAATGTCATGAGTAACACGGTATTGGCCGATGACGTGGCTGAGGCAGCCAAGCAGGTCAAGACCGGCACGCCCATGGCCAAGGCGCTGGCGGCCAACGGCAACTTTCCCCGGCTGGCATTGCAGATGGTCAATGTCGGTGAGGAAACCGGCAAACTCGACGAGATGCTGCTGAAGGTCGCCGATACCTATGACCGCGAGGTGCGGGTCACCATTGATCGGTTGATGGCCATGCTGGTGCCGGGGCTGACGCTGGGGCTGGCCGTGCTCATCGGCGTCATCGTGATGTCGGTGCTGATGGCCATTCTCAGCATCAACGAACTCATTGC
>SKZJ01000333.1 GCA_007127425.1 Wenzhouxiangella sp. | reverse complement strand
ACTTTCCCCGTCCAGTCGCACACGACCTTGCCGCACTGGCCAGAGGCCATCAATTCGAAGCCTTTCTCGAAGTCGTCGATGGGGATCTGGTGGGTCAGGGCCTTTTCGAGTGGGAAGCCGGTCAGCACCATCTGGGTCATCTTGTACCAGGTTTCGTACATGCGCCGGCCATAAATGCCGTGAACTTCCAGGCCCTTGAAGATCACCTGGTCCCAGTTGACGCCGGCATCCTTGGGCAGCAGGCCGAGCAGGGCAACCTTGCCGCCGTGGTACATGCAGGTGAGCATGTCGCGGAAGGCATGAGGGTTGCCCGACATTTCCATGCCGACGTCAAAGCCGTCGATGCCCAGTTCTTCAAGGATGTCGGTGAGCTTTTCATGCTTGACGTTGATGGTGCGGGTCGCGCCCATGTCCTTCGCCAGCTCCAGGCGGTAATCGTTGATGTCGCTGACCACGATATGGCGCGCACCCACGTGTTTCGCGATGCCGGCGGCGATGATGCCGATGGGGCCGGCGCCGGTGATCAGTACGTCCTCTCCGACCAGGTCGAACTGCAGTGCGCAGTGCGCGGCATTGCCGAATGGGTCGAAGAAAGCAGCGAGTTCCGAGGGAATCTCGTCGGGAATGGGCCAGAGGTTGGTGGCCGGGACCACCACATACTCGGCAAAACCGCCGTCACGATTGACGCCAATACCTTCGGTGTGCGGACACAGGTGCGGCTTGCCGGCGCGGCAGTTGCGGCACACGCCGCACACCACGTGGCCCTCGGCGCTGACGCGCTGGCCTTCCTCGTAGCCGCGTACGCCGTCGCCGATGGCCACGATGCGGCCGACGAATTCGTGACCGAGGATCAGGGGTGGTCGGATGGTGCGCTGTGACCACTCGTCCCACTGGTAGATGTGCAGGTCGGTGCCGCAGATGGCGGTCTTTTCCAGCTTGATCAGCACTTCACCGGCACCGGCGGAGGGAACCGGAACGTCGCGGATCTCCAGGCCGGGGGCAGCAGCGGGCTTGACCAGCGCGCGCATCGTCTGGGTCATGGGGTCACTCCGGAAATGGGAAAACGACCATTATATCAATCTGTGGCAGTCAGCTCGTCGACAAGTGTCGGCAGCCACTTCGCGCTCGGTCCGACCAGGTGCCAATCGGCCAGCCGGGTCAGCTCGTTGCTGTCGGGATTGATGTCGATGAGCCTGGCACCGTGCTCTTTTGCCAGCACCGGAATGCTCGCGGCCGGCTGCACGGCGCCGGCTGTGCCGACGACCAGCATCAGGTCGCAATTCGATGCGGCTGTGAAGGCGTTGTCCAGAAGGTCGGAATCGAGTGCTTCCCCGAACCACACCACACCGGGACGGGCTCGCCCGCGAGGATGGTGCGGTGACGGGGGCGGCTGAACTTCACTGTGCTGCTCCATCCAGTCGGCCTCGATCACCTTGCCGGTGACCGAGCAGACGTTACGGTGAACGTTGCCGTGCAACTCCAGGACCCGGTCCGATCCGGCCAGCTGGTGAAAACCGTCCACGTTCTGTGTGATCAGGGTCAGCACGGGAACCCGTTGTTGCAGTCGTGCCAGCGCATAGTGACCGGCATTGGGTCGAGTCTCGGCGATCAGCTGGCGCCGCCACTGGTACCACTGCCACACGGTTGCGGGGTCCTGCTCGAAACCCTGGGGCGAGGCCAGGGTCATCGGATCGTGGCGTGCCCACATGCCGGTCCGGGCGTCGCGGAAGGTCGGAATGCCGGACTCCGCGCTCACCCCGGCGCCGGTCAGCACGGCGATTTGGTGAGCGCTGACGAATGCCTGAATGAGGGCTTCGGGCAGTTCGGCCGTATCGGTGAGCGTTACGGTGTTTGCAGGCATGGAACGTTGCCTAGTTAAGGTTGATCGCCGAGGAGTTGCCGATTGCCCGGGCGGCTAAAGGTTTGCCGAGCAGGAAGCCTTGACCGATTCTGCAGCCGGCCTGACCGAGAAAGTCCAGTTGTTCCCGGGTCTCGATGCCTTCGGCGACCAGTTCGAGTTCCAGTGCCTCGGCCATGGCGATGATCGCCTGGATAATGAGGCGATTATGCCGAGACTGTTCAATTTCGCGTGTCAGGGACCGATCGATCTTGAGCTGGTGCAAGGGCAGGCGACGAATGAAGGCCAGATTGGAATAGCCGCTGCCGAAATCGTCCATGCAAAGGTTCACGCCGAGCGATTCCAGCTTGCGCAAGACTCTCATCGCTCGTTCGGGGAACTCCATCAGCATGGTCTCGGTGATTTCGATCTCGAGACGCTCTCCGCTCAACCCGTTGGTTGATAGCGCTTCGGTGACGCGTTCAACCAGTAAGTCATCGTCAAACTCTCTCGGCGACAGGTTGACAGCAATCCTCGGCACCGGGAAGCCGCTGGCATCCCATTGGGCCATCTGGCGACAGGCTTCGGTCAGTACCCATTGGTCGATCTTCTCGATCAGCCCGGTTTCCTCGGCCATCGGGATGAACTGACCGGGCGAGATCATGCCCCGTTCGGGATGCTTCCAGCGCACCAGTGCTTCCATGCCGTGAATGCCTTGATCGGACAGGCGAAACTGCGGCTGGTAATGAAGCTCCAGCTCGTTCCTGGTAATGGCGTGGCGCAGATCGTTTTCCAGCAGCAGGCGTCGACTGGTCTGTTCGCCGAGCGTGGGTTCATAATAGCGAACACAGTCGCCGCCAGCGCGCCGTGCCGCTTCCAGGGCCAGCTCGGCTGCCGCCAGCAGGGCCTCCCGGTTGCGGCCGTCGCGCGGATACGTGGACGTTCCGATGCTGGTGCTGACAACCAGGTCGTGCTCGCCGACCTGAACCGGGGGCGCGAGCTCGGAGCGCAGGTGCGACAGCAGCTCTTTCAGGTTTACATCGGCCACATCGGTTTCGAAAACGATACAGAATTCGTCGCTGCCGACACGGGCGATGGTGGCTTCGCTGCAGCAGCCGTCCTGGAGGCGTTTGGCGATCTCGAGAAGCACCTGGTCGCCGGCAGTAGTTCCAAGCGAGTCGTTGACATGACGAAAACGGTCGAGATCGATCAGTATCACGACGACGCTCGAGTGTCTCCTTTCGGCACGGGCAAGTGCTTGCTCGAGTCGATCGATGAGCAAGCTGCGGTTAGGAAAGCCGGTCTTCAGGTCATGGTTGGCGACGTAGTCGAGTTGTTGCTGACGTTCGTGCTCTTCGGTCATGTCGGTCCAGCTGCCGATGATGAGCGGGTCTTCCGTGCGTGAGTCAGCTTCGAGCAATCGCATCTCGTCCCGGATATACCGGACCCTGCCGCCTGCATCGTGGACGCGGTATTCGCGCGTAATGTTTCGTTCGCTGAATATCCGGGTGGATTGGCGAACGGCGGAACGCCTGTCCTCGGGATGGATATGGCGTTCCCACCAATCGGGATCCATGACGGTGGAGCGAGAGAATCCGAGTATCCGTTCGATGTTGCCGCTGACCCATTCGATTCGCATATCGTGCCCGCGCAGTGAATAAAGAATGACCGGGCTGCTGGCAAGCAGTTGCTCCAGGCGCTGTCCGGAGCGGTTGAGGTGTGTTGTCTGTGTCTTCAGTCGCCCACGCAGCAGGTAGAGCAGCAGAGTGGACAACGCAGCAATGCCAACCGCTGCTGTGGTTACAGGATAGATCCAGGCAGGCGTTCCGGAAATGTCCGGTAGCGTGATGGCGCTGAGTACTGCAGCATAGTAGGGCGAGCCTCGATCCTTCTTCCAGTCGTCCAGATAACGATCGATCGTTGCCAGGACATCGGCATGTTGATTGGCGGGCGCGGCGAAATGCAGGCTGGTATGGTCGAATGTAATCGGGGTTTCCAGCAGTCCGAAGCGCCCCGCCATCCGACCGCCGAAAAAGTTGTTGGTCGCGGCCATGTCGGCCTTGCCGGAGCCGACTGCCTCGAGCGTTCCGCTCATGGTGCCGACCGGGTAGAGGTCGATGTCGAGCCCCTGGTCTTCCAGCAGTTCGGCCAGGTAATGTTGCTGGGCGGAGTCGGCCAGGACCGCGATGCGCTGGCCACTCAGCTCTTCCAGCTCCATGACGCTTCCTTCCGCCGTGCTGTAGAGCTGACTCCAGGCCTGGGTCACCGGTACGGCGTTGAAATTGAACCGT
>SKZJ01000168.1 GCA_007127425.1 Wenzhouxiangella sp. | reverse complement strand
TTGGTCGGCGGTTCGAATGTAACTTCGAATATCGCCAGAACATGATCTAGCAACGGGGCTTCGAACTGAAAATGGTGCCGGTGGACGGATTCGAACCGCCGACCCACGCATTACGAATGCGCCGTTTCAGCATAACGGGGCTGGTCGAAACCTCACATTGAATCGCCGCCGTTACTGACTTCATGCCGTTTATTGCTTCGCTCTTGATAACGCTAGGTAACACAGCGTATCATGGTAAAAGTTACCTAGCAAGTTACCTAGACGGACCAACGCATGCCCGAAAAGAAGGTCAGCAAGTACCGGGTCAAGATGACCGACAAGTGGTGTCAGGCCCGAGACAACAATCGGCCCGAACGCCAGATCGACTACCGCGACACCCTCAGGACCGGCCTGGTCTTCCGGGTTGGGCCGAAAGGCTGCGTCTGGTATTACCTCCGGCGCGTCGACGGCACGCTCTACCGGATCCGGCTGGGCAAGTGGGACACCATGAAGCTGAGCAACGCCCGAGACGAGGTGGTCGACCTGGAGGCCGCCATCGCGTCCGGCAAGCACCCCGCTATCGAGCAAAAGCGCAAGCAAGCGGAAAAGCGCGACAAAAGGCAGGCACAACTGGCATTGCTCACCAGCAATCTGATCGACGCATGGACGCAGATGCACTTCCCTACCCTGTCGGCCAGGACGCAGCGGGACTACAAAAAGCCGCTCACTGAGTTTCAGGAGGCGTTTGGCGACCGTGTGGTGACCGACATCAAACGCGGGGAGATCATCCGACACCTGGACAGGGTGAAGGCCCGGAGCCATGCACAGGCGAATCGAGCCGCCGTGGTCATCCGTCAACTGTTCGCCTATGCCGCTGATCGTCACGACCTGAAATACAACCCCGCTTCCAACCTCAAGGCGCCAGCCAAGGCCACCAGGCGCAAACGGACGCTGGACAGAAACGAGATCAGGGTGCTGTGGCGATCCTGTGAGCTTGCCGGCTATCCCTACGGCCACTGTCTACGGTTCGCCCTTTGCACTGGCCAGAGGATCGGGGAGATCGGCGGCATGCGCTGGGCAGACATTGATGGCCGGTACTGGTCGAACACAGAAACCAAGACCGGCCAGCGGATCGACATTTACCTTGCCGACTACGCTCTCGCGATCGTGGAGGATTGCCCCCAGGCCGGCGAGTACGTCTTTACCGCCAGCGGCCGGGGCGGCATCCGATCAGATACCTGGTCGGCAGCACTGGCGCGCTACATTCGCCCCAGGATCGAACTGGCGGCCACAGAGCTGCAGGTCGACCCCATCGTCGAACACTGGACGGCACACGACCTCAGACGCACAGTGCGAACCGGACTGACCGGCTGGGCTGGTGTATCGCCTGACACTGCCGAGCGGGTGCTCAATCACTCAATCAGCGGCTTGCGTGCCAATTATGACTTTGCCGACTACAAGCCCCACGTCGCTGATGCACTACAACGCTGGGATGCCGAGCTCGGGCGAATCTTTGCCGGCAAGGATGCTGAGGTAGTGCCGATACGGAGGGCCAAGTAATGCCACGTCCCCGCAAGCCCTCAAAAATCCTATCTCATTGGAAAAATTTCCAGACGGAGGCCTTTTCCGAAGAGGACTTCACAACGTTTACCGCCGGCCAGGAACGTGAGTTGTATAACCTGCACATTCCCGAGGTAAAAGGAGATCAACGTCCTTCGAACTTGATCCACGGAGCGATTTGTCGAGCAAGGATGGAGTGCAAGAAAGCGCCAATCTCACAAGCTGAGGTTAGGGCGATCTATGAGGAGCAGGCCCAATTGGCAGAAGACCTTTTGCGTCACATTGAAATGTGGCCCATGTCGGACCTGATCGACTCGCGATCGGCTGACGACATTTTTGAGTATCCGCTGATCAAATACCAATCCGAGCTACAGAGGTGCCTTCGAGCATTAGCCAAGGATGCGGGCAGACGTGCCGAGGAAATCGACACGAGCCTCTTTCGACGAAATCGTCATAAACACGTTTTGGCGGAAGGTCTATGCATCCTGGTCCGGCAAGGCATCCTGCCGATGAAGCTCAGCAGCTCAAAAACAAGCAGGCTCGCCCGGCTCTTCGAGTGGTGCTGCGGAGTTGCCGGCTTTGATCCTGGGGATCCCGCCGAGTACCTGAAAGACAAGTAGACGGGCATCGGTACGGCATTGGTTCCGTTGCCCGGTTTTACGCTTCATAACTTGGAGTAATCATGTTGTCACGTTCATAACACCGTGACTCAACATGGATTCACAGCACAAGCTAGTACCCGCCCCGAAGGCGAGAAGCGAATACTTCGGCGGCATCTCTGCAATGTCGGAATATCGCTGGCGCCAGGCCGGCATCCTTCCCCAGCCTATAAAAATCAATGGGCGATGCTTCTATCGTGAATCCGACCTGATCGCAGTACAGGAGCGATTCGCCGGAGGCGACGGGGGCGCGGCATGAGTATCCCATCAAGAAAGAGCCCCGCGATCGGCCATGATCGACGGGGCTCAGAGACGGTGCGTTTCGGCAACTCACCTGTGGTGGATATTACCACGGGGCGCGGTCATGAGGTTAGCTGATGGCCTCCAACGTGAACGGCAAAAACCGGCGTATCAAGGGCGGGTTTCTGATGATCCCGCACGAGGTGTTGCGCAGCCCAGCCTATAGGTCGCTGTCGCCGTCCGCGGTAAAGCTACTCGTGGACATCGCCGGTCAATACAACGGCAAGAATAACGGCGACCTCACGGCCTGCATGGCGCTGATGAAGCCGAGGGGCTGGCGATCAACTTCTACGCTCAACAGAGCGAAGCGAGAGCTTCTCAGTGGCGGCCTGATCGAACAGACACGCCAGGGCGGCATGAACCTGGGACCGAACCTGTACGCAATCACCTGGAAGCCCATAGACGAATGCACAGACAAGAAAGGCCGCCCTCGTCATGATGCGACGCCGACCACCAAACCATCTGGGCTCTGGAAGCAACCGAGGGTTGCGGCATGAAAAACAAAACGCAGCTTTCATATTCGAATCAGCCTACTTTCATTTTCGAATCAGCGACCGTCCGAATCAGGCCAGATTCACCCCCTACTGCTTTCATATTCGAATCAGTAAAGGCCGTTTTTCCGCCCCCGCTGCTTTCATATTCGAACACCTATATAGATCTTGCCATGGGCAGGGGGGCTTGGAGAACTTTCTACAGTCCTGAAAAAAGGGCTTTTAGGGCGCGCGGCCACATTCGACAAATTTCGGACAGATTGCGGACAGAGGTAAAGCCATGAACGAACCAACCATGCAATGCCTGGCGGGATTCCATATCGGTGATGCGGTCAGGCTGCCCAACATCGATTGCACCTTCGAGGTGATAGCCCTGGACGATCCATTACTGATTCTACGTGCGCCATCAGGGCGCGAACTCAAGGCTGGCTGGCGATCGGTCAGCCGGGCTCATCTCAAACGCAAGAGGTAAACGCGATGATTGAAAGAGACGAACACCAGAAACGGCACGACCGATTCCTGTACGTGCACGGCATTCACCAACAAGTCATGGACACGATCAACCTGGCGCGTGATCTGGTGAAGGTGGCACAGGACGTCCCGGACCAGGACATGCGAGACCGACTGACGCGCATCCTGAATTATTCCGAATGCTGGCGCCAGCACGAACACCTGGCCGAGGCCCGCGATCACCTGGTCGAACTACATCGCCAACTTGAGTCCGGATGGATGCTCGGCTTCCAGATGGCGAAAGCACTGAAGCCGGCAATCGAACTCGCACAGCAAGGTTTGGAATTGCTCGAACTCGAAGACACCAACCTGGGCGGTCCGGCTCACTGAGATGAGCCTGGAGCGGCTGGAATCCATCGCGCGCACCCTGGAGGCGGTGAACGCCCCGGACGCGCGATGGCTTTCCGAGGCCGTCTCCGATATTCGAACGGGAATCCCGGTGGCCGAGGCGCTGGGATTCTCACCAGCGAATCAACGTGCAAGACGTGACGCGGCGATCAGACGCGCGGCTGAACTGATCGACGGCAGCGAGTGGCAGCGGGCGCAGAAACTCGAGCGGTGGATTACTTGGCTCGAACATGACGTGACCCCGCCGCGTGATTGCGACGAATCGACGATGGAACGCGCCCTGGACGCGGCCCAGGCAACCGGCT
>SKZJ01000293.1 GCA_007127425.1 Wenzhouxiangella sp. | reverse complement strand
TTTGTCAGCACGGTCGAAGTCGTGCCTGCCAGCGGTCATGACGCCTGGAACGGTACCTCCATGGCCTCGCCGCATGTCGCAGCTGTCGCCGCCCTGGTCTGGAGCTATGCACCGGATGCCAGCCCGGCAGAGATTCGCGCCGCCCTGGCCGCTTCGGCCGAGGATCTCGGCACCGCAGGCCGCAACGATGAGTTCGGTTATGGCCTGGTCCAGGCACAGGCTGCGCTTGATTACCTGGGCGGTGGAGACGGTGGTACCGATCCTGAGCCGGAGCCCAACGATCCGCCGACCGCTGCATTCAGCTACAGCTGTGATGAACTCGCCTGCACCTTCGACGGTGGCGCCAGCAGCGACTCCGACGGCACTATCGAGAGCTACCAGTGGTCCTTCGGTGACAACAACAGCGCTTCCGGCGAAGTCGTGAATCACACCTACGCGGATGACGGCACCTATACCGTCACCCTGACCGTGACCGACAATGACGGCGACAGTGACTCGACCAGCCAGCAGGTGACCGTTGAAGCCGCAGAAGATGATGGCGGCGACGATGGCGGCGGTGATGACGGCGAAACCGGCGGCATCTCCGTGGCCAGCATCGACATCTCCGTGCGATCGCGCGGTCCGTGGCGCAACGGCGAAGCTCGTGTGACGGTTATTGACTCTGACGGCAACACCGTCTCCGGCGCCACGGTCACCGGCACCTTCAGCGGCGACGTTGGCGGCACCTCCACGAGCGAAGCCACCGGTTCCAACGGTGTCGCCTTCCTCGAAAGCGACCGTGCCCGCCAGAACTCGATCAGCTTCGAGTTCTGCGTCGACAGCATCAGTCACCCCGACTTCGATTACGACGCCACGGGCAATGCCGTGACCTGCGTAACGAACTGATCGGTTCGACTGATCACTGAATAGGAGAGGGCCCCGCACTGCGGGGCCCTTTCTTTTCCAGGCCGCGGCCCGCAAAAAACCCGCATGACGCCAGGGGCTCCCCAAGTGCTGCAGGGGGTGCTATGATCGAACTGGCGTTGGAGCCCCGGTCAGTAACAATTGGCGTTGGACTGAACCGTTGGCGATGGGTTGAATATTATTTGCACCAGTGGGGGTGCCTTTTATGATTTTCGAAGATATCGTGCAACATCTGCAGGAGATACCGCACATTCCGCCCGACCGCGGAAAGCTGCTTTATGATTTCATCATCGAGACCCGTCCCGAACGGATCCTTGAGCTGGGCTTCGCGCATGGCACTTCCACGTGCTACATGGCCGCCGCATTGCAGGAAGTCGGCGCCGGCAGCATTCTGACCATCGACAATGAGGGTGCCAGGAGTCGTGATCCGAACATCCTGTCACTGATGGAACGTACCGGCCTCGAGTCTTTCATCAATCCCGTATTTGCTGAGCGATCCTATACCTGGGAGCTGATGAAGCTGCTCGAGCAACAGACCGAGGCAGGACAGACCGATCCGTGCTTCGACTTCGTCTTCATCGATGGAGCGCACACCTGGGATGTGGATGGCTTTGCCTTTCTTCTGGCCGATCGCCTGCTCAGGCCCGGCGGCCATGTACTGTTCGACGATGTGACCTGGACGCAATCAGAATGCGCCGGACAAGACTGGGTAGAGGCGGTGCCGGAAGAAGAGCGTGACGTCGCGCATGTCGAGAAGATCATCCAGCTTCTGGTCGTGCCCGATCAGAACTACACGGATTTCGAGTCCGACGGGGTCTGGGCCTGGGTTCGAAAGAAGCCCGCCAGTCACACCGCAGAAGACCGATCCGACGTGGTTGCTTCCTTGTATGCCAGGTCGAATGCCGCCAGACGCTCCTTTCTCGTCAGACGCTATGTAAAGCGTCTGTTCAGGGTGTCCTGACGCTTTAAACCCCCGTGCTCGACCGTATTCCCGCTCCTGCACTCGCCGCCGACCTGATCCTGGTGCTCCATGCACTGATCGTCGCCTTCGTTGTATTCGGGCAGGTCCTGGTCATCGTCGGGGGTGTGCGCGGCTGGGCGTGGGTGCGCAACCTGTGGTTCCGGCTTGCCCACCTGGCCACCATCGGCTTTGTCGTCGTGCAGACCTGGTTCGGTCAGCTCTGCCCGCTGACGGTCTGGGAGCAGGATTTGCGACGAGCCGCCGGTCAAGCCGTGCATGATCAGTCCTTCATTGAGTTCTGGCTGGGTCGCGTGTTGTTTTTCGACATGCCCTGGGGGGTGTTCATCGCCGCCTACACCGCTTTTGCGTTGGTCGTGGTGTGGAGCTGGTGGTGGCTGCCGCCGAGACGGTCCTAGCCTCTCCCCTGAACTTCGTCGTTGGCATGTGACCATGAAATAGGGTAGTTTGGCGGTCGTTTGTTCAATCGCCCACTTCGGATTTACCCATGCATCGAGTTCATTTATTGCTGTTTCCGGCTGTTCTGATTGCCGGTCTGGTCGGCTCTACACAAGCCATGGCCGAGCCCACCCACCTGCTGCGGCAACCTGCCATCTCGGCCGAACATGTGGCCTTTGTCTATGCCGGCGATGTGTGGCTGGCCAGGCGCGACGGCAGTGAGCCACGTCGGCTCACCTCGGATGAGGCCGAGGAAAACAATCCCTACTTTTCACCCGACGGCTCGATGGTCGCCTTTGCCGGTCACTACGAGGGTAATGCCGATGTCTATGTCATTTCCATCGAGGGCGGGCAACCGAAGCGGCTGACCTGGCACCCGGGTGACGATATCCCGGTCGGCTGGAGTGCCGACGGTTCGGCGGTGGCGTTCGCCTCGCGCCGTGAATCCGATCATGGACGTTCGGCCCAGCTCTATCACGTGCCGGTCGACGGTGGGGCGCCGGTCAGGCAGATGGATGCCCGCTTCTTCCGCGGCCAGTGGGACGATTCGGGTCAGCGCCTGGCCTACATCGATTTCGGACCAGCCTACAACGCGCTCTACGGCGGCAATGCCGGCTGGCGCGGATACCGTGGCGGCACCACGCCTTCGATCCGGATGCTCGATCCGGCCGCCGGCGATCTTTTCACCATTCCCGGCAACCGTGTCAATGACATCTTCCCGTTCTGGCTCAATGACGACGTCTATTTCGTTTCAGACCGCCATGACAAGGTGCTCAATCTATTCCGTTTCGATCCGGCCACCGAAGAGATCGAGCGTCTGACCGAACAGGAAACCTGGGACATTCGCTGGGCCGCGGGTCACGGCGATACGGTTATTTTTGAAGCCGGCGGGCGTTTGCATACGCTGAACGTTGCGGATGGTCAGCAGGTGACGCTGGATATCCGCATCAATCCCAACCTGCCGCAGTTGCGTGCCGGCTGGCGCGAGGTGCGCGGCAATATCGAGCAGGCCGGCCTGTCGCCCAACGGCAAGCGGGCACTGATTACCGCACGCGGTGAAGTGTTCACCGTGCCGGTCGAAGACGGCAGCACGCGCAACCTGACCGGGACCGACGGCGTGCGTGAATACACCGCGCTGTGGTCGCCGGCCGGCGACGAGGTGGCCTGGGTCGTCGAATCGCGCAGTGGCCAGTCGCTGGTGGTGACCGATCAACGTGGCCTGGGTGAGCCGCGCGAATTCGACCTGGGGCCGGACTTCTATCGTCTCCAGGCATGGGATGACGACAATGGCCGCATCGTCTTTACCGACAACCGGCTTGGCCTGCATTACATCAATCTCGACACGGGCCGGGTCCGCGAAATCGCACGTAATACGCGCCAGGACGGCTTCGACGTGGCGCTGTCGCCGGACGGTCAGTGGTTGGCCTATACCCTGCGTCAGCCCAACAACTTCCGCGACCTGATGGTCTACCACTTCGGCGACAACCGCTCGGCACAGATCTCCGACAGCATGGCCGATGTCGCCTCTCCGGTGTTCAGCCGCGACGGCGAGTTCCTGTACTTTGCCGCCTCGACCAACACCGGGCCCCGCCAGTTCTCACTCGACATGACCAGTCAGGAACGCCCCTACCGTGCCGGTCTCTACGCCCTGGTGCTGCGCGTGGACGGTGATTCGCCACTCAAGCCGCGCACCGGCGACGAAGATCCCGACGACAACGGTAACTACAATGGCAACGGCAATGACAACAACGATGAGGATGTCGAGGTCCGCATCGATTTCGACGGCCTGTTTGCCCGCAAGGTGGCCCTGCCGGTTGAAAAGGGCAATCACGGCGACCTGACCGT
>SKZJ01000322.1 GCA_007127425.1 Wenzhouxiangella sp. | reverse complement strand
CCGATGATGAAGGCATCGGCCAGGCCTCGTGGCTCGTCCTGTACCGCCCAGGTCAGCTCGATGCCCCACTGGCGGCCGTCGCCCAGGAGCTGACGGAACAGCGCCTGCTCGTGCGGCGTGGTGATGACCAGGATCTCGCGAATCCCGGCCTGCATCAGCGTCGAGAGCGGGTAATAAATCATCGGCTTGTCATAGACCGGCAGGAGTTGCTTGCTGATCACCTGCGTGAGCGGGTAAAGCCGGGTGCCGGCGCCGCCGGCGAGGATGATGCCTTTTCTGGTCATTGGGGGTTTAGTGTTAGGTGTTAGGTGTTAGGTGTTAGGTGTTGGGTGTTGGGTGTTAAGTGTTGGAGAGGCGTGCGACGCCGAGGCGTTCGGAGCGGTAGCGGCCATCGCGGATGCGTTGCCACCAATCGCGGTTGGCCAGGTACCAGTCGACGGTATCGGCCAGTCCTCCGGCAAAGTCGACCGACGGCTCCCAGCCCAGCTCGTCGCGGATGCGGCTGGCATCAATGGCGTAGCGGCGGTCGTGACCGGGGCGGTCGGTCACGAACTCGATCAGCTCACGGCGTGGGCGCTCCCCCGGCTCGCGTTCGTCGAGCAGGTCACACAGCAGATGAACCACGTCGAGGTTGGCCATCTCGGCATTGCCGCCGACATTGTAGACACGCCCGGGCTCACCGGCTTCCAGCACCCGCTCGATGGCACGGCAATGGTCATCCACGAACAGCCAATCGCGTCGTTGCTGGCCGTCTCCGTACACGGGCAAACGCTCACCCTCAAGCGCATTGATCAGCATCAGCGGAATGAGCTTCTCCGGAAACTGGAACGGCCCGTAGTTGTTGGAACAATTGGTGATCATCACCGGCAGGCCGTAGGTTCGGTGCCAGGCGCGGGCAAGGTGATCCGCTGCCGCCTTCGACGCCGCATAGGGCGAGTTCGGCGCGTAGCGGTGGGTCTCTGAAAATGCCGGCTCGCCCGGCGAAAGGGTGCCGTAGACCTCGTCGGTCGACACGTGCACGAAACGAAAGGAATCGCTGCCGCCTTGCTGATATTCGAGCGCGGCATCCAGCAGGGTCTGGGTACCGACCACGTTGGTGCGGATGAAGGCTCCGGGATCGTCGATGGATCGATCAACGTGACTTTCGGCCGCAAAATGAACGATGGCGTCGGGTCGGTGCTCTTCCAGCAGTTGCCTGACCAGTGCGCCGTCGCAGATGTCGCCCTGGACAAAGACATGCCGGTCGTCAGGCAGGCCGGCCAGCGATTCCCGGTTGCCGGCATAGGTCAGCAGATCGAGATTGATCACCCGACAGCTCGAATTGTCGAGCACATGATGAACGAAGTTGGAGCCGATAAAACCGGCACCGCCAGTAACGAGTAGCGTGGTCATGGGTCCAACCGGAATGCTTTCAGAACGTGGGTGACGAAAGGGGAAGAGAAGGGCTGGATACGAATCCCAGCGTGCTTCTCCTCTACCCTTCTATCCGACCCGTACCGCGAGCGGAACAGATCAGAACGGAATGTCGTCTTCAAGACCGGCACCACCATCATCGGGCGGTCCGCTGTAGCCGCTTTCCTGGCTGCGATAATCGCCGCCGGACTCACCCATGGGCGCACTGCCACCGCGGCTATCGAGCATCTGCATTTCGTTGGCGACGATCTCGGTGGTCCAGCGATCCTGGCCATCCTGACCCTGCCACTTGCGGGTCTGAATGCGACCCTCGATATACACCTTGGAACCCTTGCGCAGGTACTCGCCGGCGATCTCGCCGAGCTTGTTGAACAACACCACGCGGTGCCACTCCGTGCGCTCCTGCTGTTGGCCGGTCTGGCGATCGCGCCAACTTTCGGACGTCGCGATGCGGATGTTGGTGACTGCGCTACCGCCGGCAGTGTGACGGGTCTCCGGGTCGGCTCCCAGATTGCCAATGAGAATCGCCTTGTTGATACCTCGGGCCATGGCTGCGGCCTCTCCTTTGTCGTGATCCACGGAATGCGCTGCAGTCTAGCATAGCCGGGGATTTTGCCCATCGGCAAAATCCTGCACGTCGCGTATGAAAACGCCCCGTATAATTGTCAGCCATGGACCCGATATCGATGCCAATAGCGCCGGCCAGTCTGGACGAGGTGCTCAAACTTGCTGAGGCCGATCGTCGGGCGGTGGATGCACTCATTTCCGACCGCCTGAAATCTGATGTCGCGCTGGTCAACCAGATCGGACAGTACATCATCGGCGGAGGCGGCAAGCGCCTGAGACCCCTGGTGCACTTGCTGGCGGCACGAGCTTCGGGATACGCGGGTCACGACCACATCCAGCTCGCCGCCATCATCGAGTTCATTCATACCTCGACACTGCTGCATGATGACGTCGTCGACGAGTCATCGCGACGCCGCGGCAAGGCAACTGCCCACCGCATCTGGGGCAACGCCGCCTCGGTACTGGTGGGGGATTTCCTCTATTCACGCAGCTTCCAGCTGATGGTAGAACTCGACCACATGGAAATCATGCGAATCCTGGCCGACACCACAAACACCATCGCCGAGGGCGAAGTCCTGCAACTGATGCAGATGGGCAATGCCGAGCTCGGAGTAGAGGACTACTACCAGGTCATCTCCGACAAGACCGCCTGCCTCTTCGCGGCCAGTGCCCGGCTGGGCGGCGTGCTGGGTCGACTCGATGACGAGTCCTGCGAGCATCTGGCCGATTTCGGCCTGTACCTGGGCCAGGCCTTTCAGATCACCGACGACGTGCTCGACTATCGTTCGACCGACGGTGAACTGGGCAAGAACGTGGGCGACGACCTGGCCGAAGGCAAGGTCACCCTGCCGCTCATCCTGGCAATGCGCGACGCCGATCGTGAAGACAGACACCAGCTCCGCGAAATGATCGAGGCCGGCGGCAGCGATCAACTCGACGAGGTAAGACGCGTCATGGAGACCACTGGAGCGCTGGAGCAGGCGATGGCAGAAGGCCGCCGGCTGGCGCAGCGAGCCGTCGAAGCCCTGTCGGTGCTTCCGGACAATCCCCAACGCCAGGCGCTGGAATTCCTCGCTTGTCATGCTGTTGATAGGACGCTTTAGAGTCACCCATAAGCAGCCGGAAACTCCTCGGCTTGATTCCGGAAACCCCAAGCACCAAGCACCAAGCACCAAGCACCAAATTCCAAACAAATTCGAATGACCGAAATCCCAATGCTTGAAACGGGGCAGGAAGCGCCTTGAAGCGCCTGCGGAGTTAAGCAGCGGGTGGTGCCCCCTCCCGCTGCAGACCGTCAGGGGCGCTTCAAGGCAGCTCCACCCCCCCCCGTTTCGGACATTTGAATTTCGGTCATTCGAATTTGTTTGTGATTTGGTGCTTGGTGCTTGGAATTTCAGATCCATCAACAGGCTCAAGCCGAGGCGTTTACGAATCCCTTATCGGAAACTCCAAAAGGCGGGCCGCAGCGGCGAACCTCCTGCCGCGCTCCTCGAAATCCCGAAAATGCGGAAAGCTCGGTGCGCCGGGCGAAAGCAGCACGATGCTACCCGGCCGGCCAAGCTCCTGGGCCAGCTGCACGGCGCTCTCGATATCGGCGGCGGCGCGCACCGGGACGTCCCGGGAACCCAGCGCTGCGTCGAAGGCACTCGCGATATCCACACCATTGTCGGGCAGGGTCACCAGCGCCTGTAGTTCGTGTTGACGGCACCACTCGATGACCTCGGCCCAGTCAGCCGGCCGCGCCATGCCGCCGGCAATCAAAGTCACGGGACTGCTGCCGACCGCCTCCAGCGCGGCCAGGGTCGCATACGGACTGGTCGCAATGGAGTCGTTGATCCAGCGCACACCACCGGTTTCTGCAACCGGCTCAAGTCGATGCGGCAGGGGCTGGAAACTCGCCAGCGCGGGTACGAGCTCATCCAGGGGAAAGCCCATCAGGATGCAGCCTTGAACGGCAAGCGCCATGTTGTCGAGATTGTGGCGACCGATCAGGCGCAAGTCGGCCGTCTCGGCTAGTTGTTTTTCACCCAGGAAAAGTGCATTGTCACGTCGCTCGACACAGGGAGCACGATTTCCGGTCACCCGGCCGGCAATCGCATCAGTGGCCTCCATCAGCAGCGGGTCGTTTCCGTTGACCAGCAACGGACCACCCTGCAGCAGCCTGGCCATACGCAACTTGCAGCTCACGTAATGCGCCATGCTGCCATGCCAGTCCAGGTGCTCGGGAAACAGCCGGGTCATGATACCCAGTGCCAGACGCCCCTCGATATCGGCCAGCTGGTAGCTCGACATCTCCAGCACCACCCATTCGGCAACAGTATCCAGGTGATCCAGCAAGGGCACGCCGATATTTCCCGCCAGCAACACCTCACGCCCCAGCGATTGAAGCAAATGAGCCACCAGTGAAGCCGTGGTGCTCTTGCCTTTCGATCCGGTCACTCCGATCACCGGCAAGTCGGCACGCTCGGCAAACCAGATCGACCCAGGGTTGATGACCTGCCCGCCTTGAGCACGGTAGTCGACCAGGGCCGGATGGTCGACCGGCACGCCGGGAGAGCGGAGCAATACGTCGAACGCCTGTAGACGTTCATCGAAAGCGCCCGAGTGTGCCGGCAGATCTTGTGGCAGCTCGCCGGACTCAACCAGAACCGTCAGGTCGGCATCGGGACTTCGCTCCTGCAGGGCGCGGACCACGCTGCGGCCCTCGCGCCCATATCCGAGCACGCCCACCCGACAGCGAGCGATCGCTTCAAGCGTCGGCGAGGAGATCATCGGGAATCAGGCACTCACCGCCGGGGTGGCACAGTTCGTCGATCGTGGGGACATCCACTCCGGCAAGCAAGGGAAGCAGCGCACGCACGACGACATGATCACGCCAATCCGGTTGCCCACCGAGCGCGGCAAGCGCCGCTCGCGCCTCGACCGCTTCGCCGACACACTCGAACGGTTTGACGCCTTCAAGCGCCAGCAGCTGGCCGAACCCATCAACCTGATCGGGATCGGCCAGCAGGTCGCGCCCGAACATGCCGCGCAGCCGCTCCGGCGACAGGAAGGGGGCCAGCGCAAGAAACACGAAGTGACACTTGGGGCACTGCCCACACCAGCGCTCGGTTCGCGTGCCGTCAAGGTGGAAGTTGCGATTACAGGATGAAAAAACGCCGTGATACTGCTCGAGCCCGGCAAATTCGCGGCAGATGGCCAGCTCCCGGTCTCGCCTGAGAATGGAAAAGACCTCGAGATCGGCCGCAATATGGCGCTTGATCCACTGCCAGAGCATGCGTTCGAAGACAAAGGACTTGGAGAACTGGTGGTTGACCGCCCTGCCCTGCTCGTCGGTCAGGGTCTGTTCGTCGGCGGAACGCTCATTGGCAAACACGACCCGGTCGTGGTCACTGACCAGCGCCAGGACGACGAGAACGGCCGAATTGATTGCCGTGATCGGTACGTGACCGTTGAACGCTCCAAGTCGATTCAGTTCGCCCAGCAACGGATCGACCCGCCGACGCACGATCCGGTGCGTCTGCCCGGCCACTTGGGCCACATCGGCGATCAGCCTCGCGCTACCGACCTGAACGGTCGTGACCTTTTCTCCGGCTGCCCGCAAACGCTCGAGCGCGACCAGCGAATCCTTGCCACCGCCCATGGGTACCAGCGACCGACGACCCAAGCCGAGCTCCAATGTCGAAGGAGCCGTCTGCTCCCTGCCCTCGAACCGGGGCCAGGCGTCCACATCGAGCCGATTGCACCAGGCAAACTCGGCCAGCCCCTCTCGCCACAACCGGCTTAGCCAGTCTGCCTGCCAGAGGTCGGGAACATGACCGGCGAACAGCATTTTGTCAGGGCACCCCGCCTTCCAGTAACTGACACCGGCAGTCCAGTGCAGAAGATCGAGCGCACTTTCAATGGCAGCAGCCTGATGTTCCGGGATGGTCAACGGCGCATCAGGCAAGGTCAATACCTCGACAAGAGGTATCCCGTCGAGCTCGTACTCGAGCCGAATCTCTCCGGTCACCGGATCCAGTTCCCTGCCGACGAAGCGAAAGCAGGCGCTTTCCTCCCGTCGCCAATGCGTCACTGGCAGTCCCGAGCGCGTTTCAGTCCCCGGTTGCGGCATCCGGCACCGTCGGCTCGTCGTCCCGCCGCACCCTGGGCCATGCGCGCAACACCGCGTTGACCAGCGTGGCCAGGGGAATGGCGAAGAATACCCCCCAGAACCCCCAAATGCCCCCGAAAACCAGTACGGCAATAATGATCGCGACCGGGTGCAGGTTGACGACTTCGGAAAACAGGATGGGAACCAGCACGTTGCCGTCCAGCGCCTGGATGATGGCGTAAGCCAACATCACGTACCAGAAGCTGGCGCTGAGCCCGAAGGTCACCAGGGCTACCAGCGCCACGGGCAGGGTCACCACGGCCGCACCGATATACGGAATGATGACCGACAGGCCCACCAGCATGGACAGCAGCATGGCGAACGGCAGGTTCAGAAAGGTGAACACCGCATACGTCACAACCCAGACAATAAGGATTTCGAGCACCTTGCCGCGAACGTAGTTGCCGATCTGCGAATCGACCTCCTGCCAGACACTGGCAGCCAACGCTCGGTCGCGCGGCAGGTAAGAACGAATCCAGCTGACCAGTACATCCTTGTCCTTGAGAAAGAAGAACACCAGCACCGGCATCAGCACCAGGAAGATCAGCAGGCTGACCGCACCCATCACTCCCGACAGCGACACCAGCGTTGCGCCGTAATTGACCAGCTCGGTGCCCAGGTTGTCGAGCATGCGCGACAACTGCTCCTCGGAAATCAGTGCCAGCTGATGCTCGGCCTCTTCGGTCCCGACCAACTGGTCGTCGACCTGCGCTTCCGTCGCCTCGTCATTGGCCGGATCGGCCGGCGCCACGATCTGCGGATAGCGTTCGGGCAGTGTTGCCAGCCAATCCTGAGCATCGGAAACATAACCGGGCAATTGCTGCACGATGACCGCCAGCTGACGCGTCAGCATCGGCAACACCCCGAAGATCAGGAAGAACAACGCGGCCAGAAACGCGGTAAACACGCTGATGACACTGGCCAGCCTCGGCAATCCGATACGCTGAAGCCGCTGGACGCCACCTTCAAGCAGATAGGCGATGATCAGGCTGGCGACGACGGGCGTCAGCATTCGCCCGAACATCATCACGACGACGACCCCGAGAACGAGGAACAGCGCCAGGATGACCACCTGGGGATCGGAGAAATGGCGTTGGTACCACTGGCTGATACGATCGAGCATGCAGCGATTATAAGGCCTCACCAGCCCTGTGGTGCGATGATGCGTGCTCGGCCCGGGTGACCTTCCCCGCAGAGGTCACCGGGCAGATTGTCGTTATTGCTCAGGAGTGTTGTTTCAGGCGGGGATGAATAGCGGCTTCCGGATCAGAAGGTCAGGCTCCACATGGCCTGCACCTCAAGGCTCTGGTCAAGCTTGTCACTGACCACTCCCAGCACGTTACCTCCGAAGGTCGCCTCTGGAGGTGCATAGGCGGCATTGAGTTGCACGCGACTGTTGCCCAGCCCCTTGGAAACCCCCATCAACATGGAGTTCTGGGCGAGTTCGGGGCTCAGCGCGGAAGCCAGTGACGGCACTGTCGGACGAGGCTGTGAGCGGGTCCGGTAGTCGAAGAACAGTTCCAGATCGTTCTCGTTGCGCCAACTCCAGCCGAGGCTATAGACGACCAGGTTATCCCATGCGAAATGCGGGCTGCCGCTGTCGCCGAGCAGTGCGGTGAAGCGGGCCGGGAGCGCACGACTCGGGAAAGCGCCGATTTCGCTGTAGAAGACCTGTGCCACGCCCAGGTTCAAGCGGAAGCGCTCCGTCGCGTTCAACGCCACGCCGACCTGCAGGCGCGACGGAATGTCGAGTTCAGCCTGCGCGCCATGAACACCGCGGACGCTGGCAAATTCGCTCATGTCGATCCGCGACTGGAAGGCGGCTTCGAGCAGGATGCCCTCGACCAGCTCGCCGCTCAGTGCGAATCTCAGACCCGCGCCATGGGCGACCTCGCTTGGCACTGGGTCGTGCGTCAGCCACGCTGCCGACCGGCCAATCGGGTCTTCGCTTTCGTAGAGGTTCATGCCGGAGGCGCCGAAACGCTGGCTCGCCAGGATCGCCGACACCGTCAATGCGCTGTGCTCGGACATCTGGTGGGTCAGCCCCGGCATCACCAGGGATTGATTGAATCGATAACCGTCGGACAGAGCCAAACGTCCATCGGCCCTGTCGGAAAACAGCCTGGTGGAATGCGAGTGTCTGAGTGACAACTGTAATGTCGGACGATCCCTGTCGATCATGGCTCGAGCAAAATCGGGCACGATGTGCCAGTCATCCAGCTCAAGCCAGCTGATGCGAGGCTCGTTGACAACCGTCAATCGATCGAGGCTGGGGGTCAGCTCATGAATCAGGTACTCCTCCCAGGGCCCCAACTCGAAACTGATCAGAAACCAGGCGAGCCCTGCGGAGTTCTTGGCATGCAGGCCATGCGGCACCATCGCCGACTGCGCCGTCCCGGCCGCGGTCATCAAGGTCGCCGATAGTAGAATTGTCGCGATCCGGTGTTTCACGGTTTTCTGGCAGTCTGGAGTTGAGGACAAGTTTAATCGCTCATTTGGTAAAAATACAACGCCTGAAACGATAATTTTCGGCATTCACCCAAACCATTGTTATTATTGAGCGCACTCGCCCACCATTTGTTGCAAATGCACAACAATCACTGCGTATTGACCATTGCCGGTTCCGACTCCTGCGGCGGCGCCGGCATCCAGGCCGACCTCAAGACCTTCACGCACCACGGCGTTGAGGGCGCCAGTGTCCTGACCGCGATTACGGCTCAGAACACTCTGGGCGTCGAGGAGGTGGAAATACTGAAACCTCAATTCGTGCGCGCCCAACTCGATGCCGTCCTTGTCGATCTGCCGATCCGCGCCGCCAAGACCGGCATGCTGGCAACCGCCCCGATCATCGAGACGCTGGCCGAGGGACTTGCGGCACATCGGGACATCAAGCTGGTCGTCGATCCGGTCATGGTCGCCACCAGTGGAGCGCGGCTGCTCGACCCCGATGCCGAGCAGGCCCTGATCGGCAGCCTGCTGCCGAACGCCACCCTGGTTACCCCCAATCTCCCCGAAGCGGCCGCACTCACCGGCCTGCCGGAAGACTCACCGCCAGAGAAACTGGCCGAGGCCATCCTGGCGACGGGATGTGGGGCCGTTCTGGTCAAAGGCGGACATGGCCGCGGAACCGTCATAGAGGACCTACTGGTCACGGGCGCGGGCCGAACGACCTTTTCGCATGAACGCGTCAAGCGCCGAATACACGGCACGGGCTGCGCGCTCTCGGCCGCCATCACGGCACGACTCGGACAGGGCGAAGACCTGGAAACCGCCACGCAGAAGAGTATCGAATGGCTGCAGGAAATGATTGCCGACGCCTGGCAACCGCTGAAGGGCGAGTTGGCGATGTTGCCGTTTGGTAGGGGACTGGTAAAAGGTAAAAGGTGAAAGGTAAAAGGAGGGTTGGATCGATGGCCCACCTTTCACCTTTCACCTTTCACCTTTCACCTTTCACCTTTCACCTTTTACCCACCCAACCGCTCGCAGATCGCGTCGGTAAAACTTTCGGTATTGCCGTCGCCACCCAGGTCCGGCGTCGTCCGGTCGGCCTGCTCAATGGCTCCGGCAATCGCTTTGCGCAGCTGCGCGGCCTTGTCGTTCTGGTCCAGGTGTTCAAGCATCTGGGCGGCCCCAAGCAGCAGTGCACAGGGATTGGCAATCCCCTGCCCGGCGATATCGGGTGCCGAACCATGAACCGCTTCGAACATGGCTACGCGCTCACCGATATTGGCGCCCGGCGCCAGGCCCAACCCACCGACCAGACCCGCGCACAGATCGGAAATGATGTCGCCGAACAAGTTTGTGGTCACCATCACGTCGAACTGCTCAGGCCGCATCACCAGCTGCATGCAGGCGTTGTCCACGATCATGTCGTTGAACTCGATGTCGTCGTATTCGGCAGCCACCTCACGGGCGACGCTCAGGAACATGCCGGATACATCCTTGAGAATATTGGCCTTGTGAACGGCCGTGACCTTCTTGCGGCCGGCACGCCGGGCCAGGTCAAAGGCGAAGCGGGTCACACGCTCGCAGCCTTTCCGAGTGACCACCATTTTGGATTCTGCGCGGCTGCCATCGGGGGCGGTGAGCGCGCCTTCGGCCAGGTAGGCGCCCTCGGTGTTTTCCCGAACCGTGATCAGATCGATATTCTCGTAGCGTGACGCGGTACCCTTGAAGCTGATCGCGGGCCGGACGTTGGCGTACAGGTCGAAGTGCTTGCGCAGCGCCACGTTGAGGGACTTGAAACCGCCGCCCACCGGTGTGGTCAACGGTGCCTTCAACGCCACCCGATTACGTTCGATCGATTCCAGCGTAGCGGTCGGCAGCAATTCACCGGTGTCCTCCAGAGCAGCCAGGCCGGCGGGCTGAAAATCATACTCCAGCCCGGCTTCCAGCGTGTCGAGCACGCGAAGCGTGGCATCCATGATTTCGGGGCCGATACCGTCGCCCCGAATGACGGTGATTTGCTGCGTCACGCGTGAATATTCCTAGTTTGTTGGTGCAATGGAGATCTGCCCGGTCGGTCATGCACCCCAACGGCCAGCTAGAGGCACCCGATCGAGCGTCATATTATAGCTGTAGCAACAGGCCGAGTGGTCGCATGGACATCACTCTGACACCGCGATTGTCGACATGACCTACGGCAGTCAACCGCGATACATCATGCCGCCAGCATGCGGTCGAGCGCACCTTCCTGGTCCAGCGCATCAAGGTCATCGAAACCACCGACGTGCTCGTCGCCGATAAACACTTGCGGCACTGTGCGCTGCCCGGACCGCGACATCATTTCCGCACGCTTGTCCGGCTCGACATCGATCGAGACCTCCGTCCAGGACACTCCCTTGGAGCGGAACAGTTCGCGTGCCATCGCGCAGAAGCGACAGGTGGAGGTGGCATACATGACTACTGGCTTGTGATTCACTGCCTTGTCTTCCATCGTGAGCAATATTCGGTAACCGACGGGCATTACATCGGGATGCTGTATGTCAGGCGTTGACCGTTGTAGAACTCGATCTGTTCGGCATCCGGGTTATATCGAATCCGGATATTGCCGGCAGCGCCATCGAGGGAGATGAAATCGCCTGCAGCGATCCGGATCGCCTCGCCCGAATCGATGCGATCGACGACAATGCCGGCCGTCGAAGCCGGGGCATGCTCGGCATATCCGAACTCCGGGCCGGCCAGCACGATACCATAGCGCGGCTTGCCGGCGGGATGATCATTACTGGTCATCACGCCCAAGGCGAATTCCGTCGGCGCACTGCCGCCGTTGACAATGTCGATACCGCGAACGGTGGCCGCCTGGTCGGAGTAATTGAAGCCATTGACTTCCATGCCCACTGCCGGGCGACCGCTGTAGCTTACCGCGATGCTGTTCGACCCCCACACAACCCCGCTTTCACCATCGTTTTCGGCATACAGCGTAGCACCGACGGCACGGCCGCTGCCTTCCAGTCGCGCCATGGCGCCCAGCGCACCCGTATCGGCTTCCTCACCCTCCGGCACTACAGTGTAGAAGGCTGAATTATCGAAGCTGTCGGCCGTGGCCGTGGTGCTCACAACCAGCGGTGCGTCACCGGTACCATCTTCAAATCCCCAAATGCGCAGGATCGGCTCGGTGCCGTCGCCCAGCACCAAAGCACCGGATACCGTACCGAGCACGGCCGAAAAGAAGGACACGGCGGCAACACTGCCGAGCATGGTGATTGACTGACGCATGACCTACTCCTCACTGCATGGAAACCTGCTTGAACCGTAGGCCATACCCCGCCAACAATCAACGCATGCCGTGCAGTCGGCCGCCGGCTGACTCAGATGCACCAGTCGGGCTTGGGCTGGCCGCCGTACTTGCAGGCCAACCGCACCGGTCCGTCGGGAAACAAGCGGTACAGGTCCCGGCTGGAACCTTCGCCATGTCGCTCGCGCCAGGCTGCTACAGTCACCCGCATCAGCGGCGGATTGCCGTAGCGTTCACAATAATCACGTACAAACTCGATCAACCACCAATGGTCCGCACCCAGTTCGACGCCGTCGCGTGCAGCGATCAACTCGGCCACTTCGGGCGTCCACCGGGAGGAATCGACGAGAAACCCTTCATCATCCAGCGCGACCTCGCATCCCCCGACATACAGGGTTTCGGCGGCCTCATTCACAGGAGGAATAGGCCCGCACTTCGTTCGCGCAGCCGGTCCAGTGCTTCGTTGTCGAGAGTGACAACCGGGAGTTCCGGCTCGACATCACCGTCGTCGAGCACGCAGAGTCGGGCGAGTTCGAAGTCCACCAGCTGCCGCCAGTGACAAGCCTGCTCGCCGACCAGGTGTAGACGACCATCACCGGAAAAAAGGACCGTAATTGGCAGCTCCAGGCTGGCGCCGGCCAGCACCATTTCCAGCATCTCACGGCTATTTGGATGGGCCGGCCCGGAATCGATTTGTACCACCCATCGCCCACTTGGCGAGGCTTTCCCTGATTCATCCAGTCCGCCACCGGCGACCCGGTCACCCCTGGCCACCCGGTGCCAGAACCGAACCAGGCTCGACAACTCAAACGGCGCCGACGGGGTACCTGTATGGCGGCGTTGCCAGGCGGCAGAACAGACTTCGAGCTTCAGCCTGGACGGCCCGGCAAGCGTCTGCCAATCGTGTAAATGCGCCGCTGTTGCGTGCTCGATGCCGGCACCGTGAAAAAACACGACCACCTCTCCGGAGCAATCCCGAAGCGCATCGGCGGCATCGTGCAGCCCCCTTGCCGTCTCACCCGGGACCGGCGCGGCCCTGACCAGCACGATCGAGTTGTCGTCAGTGGGCGCTTGCATCAGACTATAAAGCGAACCTGGTTTCCTCAGATTGAAACAACGCCGATGTTTTT
Source organism: Wenzhouxiangella sp. (assembly GCA_007127425.1). Classification (GTDB taxonomy): domain Bacteria; phylum Pseudomonadota; class Gammaproteobacteria; order Xanthomonadales; family Wenzhouxiangellaceae; genus Wenzhouxiangella. Next base: position 1,607 of record SKZJ01000322.1, on the reverse strand, counting down.
CGGTCCTAACAGAGCATGAAAAGACTGCTTGCACAACTGGCGCTCCTGGCTGCCATTGTATCGCTCGCCGGCCCGGCCGGGGCGCAATCGCCGAAACTGCCTGACATGGGCGGCACATCCACGCGCGTGCTCTCCCCGGAGGACGAACGCACGTTTCCAAAGGATTTCGAGCGTTTCCTGCGTGCCAGCCAGCTGTTGGTCGAGGACCCGATGATCCGCGGCTACTTCGAGGACATGGGCTATCGGCTGGTCGCCCATTCGAACCGACCGAGTTCGGGCTTTCATTTCTTCGTGATCGACGAACCGTCGATCAACGCATTCGCCGCTCCCGTCGGCGTCATCGGCCTGCATACGGGGCTGATTCTGGCCGCGCATGATGAAAGCGAGGTGGCCGGCGTCGTGGCCCATGAAATCGCCCACGTCACCCAGGATCACCTCGCGCGCGGCCTGGAGCAGGCCCAGCAGGTTTCCTTGCCGACCCTGCTGGCCACCATCGGCCTGGCACTGGCGGCAGGTGCCGCCGGTGCCGGTCCCGATGCCGGGCAGGCCATCATCATGAGCGGGCTGGGACTGGCCCAGCAATTCCAGATCAATCACACGCGTCAGAACGAAACCGAAGCCGACCGCATCGGCATCGGGCTGCTGGCAGCCGCCGGCTACGATCCGCACGGCATGGCCCGTTTTTTCGAAAGGCTGAACATGCATACCCGGGCCATGGGCCAGGGGCCGCCGGAATACCTGCGTACCCACCCATTGACCGTCAACCGCATTGCCGAGGCCCGCGACCGGGCCGAAAGCCTGCGTCCACGCGGCAGTCGGGAAAGTGATGAATTCCACTTCGTTCAGGCCAGGCTGCGCGCCCTGATGGTGCAGCGACCGGAACAGGCCGAACCATTCTTTCTCGCCCGGATCAGCGACGGCACCCGACCCGAGGCCGCCATGCGCTATGGACTGGCCTTGACACTGATTCGGGAGCGCCGCCTGGAAGAAGCGAAAGATCAGATTGACTGGCTCCTCGACAGCAACGCCAATAGCCAGATCTACCAGCTACTTGAAGCCGACTGGCTGCTGGCTAACGGCGAACTGGAGAGAAGCCTCGATCGGCTCGAAACCCTCTACAGCAAGTATTCCGGAAGCCGTCTCGTCACGACCCAGTACGCCCAGGCGCTAATGCATGAACGCGACTCCGATAAAGCGGCCCGGGCAGCCGAGATCCTGCGCCGGCACCTGCGCCGCCACCCCGATGACCTGCCCATGACCGAGTTGTATGCACGGGCCGCAGATCGAGCTGGCGAGCCGGTGCGGGCGACGGAAGCGCTGGCCGAGAGCTATTACATGCGCGGGGGCATCTACGAAGCCATCGAGCAACTCGAACGCATCACCCGGCGTGAAGACCTCGACTACTACCAGCGCGCACGCGTCAACGCTCGGATCGACGAACTGCGCGCCGAACAGGTGCGCTTGAGCGGCCGTCGACCCTGAGCCTTTACTAACACCTACATAAGTATTGCCTCATTCAGGGCTCCTGACGGATTCGCCTGCAAGGCAAAGTGGCGAAGGCATAGTCATTCTACGTCAAGCCACTTTAACGCCGCAGGCGGATTCGT
>SKZJ01000248.1 GCA_007127425.1 Wenzhouxiangella sp. | reverse complement strand
GCACGTGGCCGGTGTCGCCGCCCTGATGCTGGAGGTCAACCCGCAGCTCACGCCGCAGGACATCATGGAAATCCTGCGCGAGACCGCCATGCCCATGCCCTTCGAAGAACGCGTGGTCGGCGCCGGGTACGTCGACGCCCACAATGCCGTACGCCGCGCCATGGCAATGGCCCCGGTCGATCCGCCGGCCAATTTGATCCCGGGCCCGGACACGCCGGAAATCGTTGATGCACGCGGCGACCAGCTCGGCACCCAGTCGCAGGACATCATCAGCGGACGCTTCAACTACGATGCCGACAGCGACCGGCTTGTCTATACCCTGGAGCTGGCCGATCTCGAGGAGATAGCGCCCAACAGCCGCTGGACGCAAAGCTCGCAGTTCGGCCAGGTAAGGGTCTTCGTCTCGACCAACGTCACCGAGATCGGCGAGATCACCCACACTTGGGGCACCATTGCGCCGGATCCCGATACCGGCGTCAACACGCAGACCAACCTGGGGGAAGCCGACGCCGGTCGCATCGAGGACAACTTCATCATCGTCGAGCTCGGTCTCGATCCGATCAGCCAGGCTGCCGGTCACGACGTGTTCGGTACGGTCTCGACCTCCACCGCCGCGCAGTCGCAGATCCTCATCGGCACCAGCGTGACCGGCGGCCTGCTACTCAATGCCGACTCCGCCTCCGGCCGCGATTTCACGGTCGGGCCGGACGACAGCCAGGGCGAGGACTCCGACAACGGCAACGAGGATGAAGGCAATGACGAAAACGGCGACGACCAGGAAGCGCGCTGCGACGGCCCAGGCGTCAACGAGCGCCACGCCGACGCGGCCAAACCCGGCGAACAACCGCTGGTCCTCTTCACCCAGCACTGCAGCGAACTGTCCGTCCAGCTCACCTACAACCCCGGCAATGTCGATCTGCATCTCACGCTGCACGACAGCGAGGGCAACCAGATCGCCGCGGCCGGTCACGGCAACGGGAGGCGGCTGACTGCATCGGGCCTTGCGTCGGGTGACTACGGCGTGCAGGTCAATGGCGATCTCGACCAGGCCATCGACTACGTCCTCCAGCTCCGTCAGCGCGACTGAGCTTCAAGGAACAATTAGAGACGGGGTGCGGGCGGCATTCACCAACGAATGCCGCCCGCATTGTTTATTACCGTGAGACTCCGAACCGGGGCCGGGTTATTTCCGACGATCCAGCAGATCGACATAGGCGCCCGAGACCAGGTCGACCGGCGAGATCCCGAGCCGCTCCATCAACTCCCCCGCGATCTCGTGGCCAGCATCCGCATGCAGTTCCTCATCAAGCACCACTTCCAGTTCGATGAACTCTCCCAGACCCTCGACCCGGTCGAAGTGCATGCGGGTCTTGCCGGTCAGCCACACGCGGCGCTGCTTGCGCACCACCGAGCGCACACCCAGTGCCGCCGACAAGGCCGCCCGCAGGGTATCGGGCTCGGCCGTGCGCGAGATCACGTAGCTGGATGTTTTCGGACCGGTTTCATCGGCGCGTTGGTACTGGATCAATTCACCGCTGCCGTCGCCGAACTCGCGCAACTTGAGGCGGCCATGCGTTACCTCGAAAAAGGTATCGGTCTGATCAAGATCCTGACAGGGGCCATCGGCCAACGCCGCGGCCACGCGAGCCTGGGCATCGAAGTCGCTGGCGCGCGCCTTGATCTCGATATTGGCAGGCATCAGTCCTGCGCTGCTTCACCAATGGCGAAATCCACGGCGGCGGCCGCGTGCAGCTCGGTCGTGTCGTAGAGCGGCACCGGGATGTCGTCGGGACCGACCAGCATGCCGATTTCGGTACACCCGAGAATCACGGCGTGGGCACCGCGCTGGCTGAGACTGGCGATGACCTGCAGGTATCGGCGGCGGGAATCGTCACGGACAACACCGTGGCAAAGCTCTTCGAAAATCACCCGGTTGATGGTCGTCATCTGATCGGGCTCCGGCACGATCGTCTCGATGCCGAAGCGGCTCTTCAGCCGGTCACGCCAGAACCCGTCCTCCATGGTAAATCGCGTCCCGAGCAACCCTACCCGTTCGACACCCTCAGGCTCAAGCGCCGCAGCGGTGACGTCGACCACGTGAATCAGGGGGATATCGATCGCCTCGGCAATGTCATCGGCGGCCTTGTGCATGGTGTTGCTTGCGATCACAAGGCCCTCGGCCCCGGCCTGCTCGACCCGCCTTGCGGCATCGATCAGCACCTGCGTCAGCGCCGGCCAGTCACCACTGACCTGCAGCGGTTCGACCTCGGCGAAGTCAAGGCTGTTGAGCACGATCGGCGCCGAACGCAGCCCGCCGAGCCGCGCGCGCACGCCCTGGTTGATCAAACGGTAATACACCAGGGTCGACTCCCAGCTCATACCGCCCAGTAAACCAATGGTTTTCATGATCCTATTATCGCCGTGTTTGCAGTGGCGCGGTCAAGTTCCTCGGCCAGACAGCCCGGTCCCGGCGTGCGCGTCTGGGGCCGGGCCGACTGGCCGGGGGGTCAGACTCGCCGGCGGCGCAGGCCGAACAGCCCCATGAGCGCGAGCAGACCACCGCCGATGAACACACCGATACGATTGAGGGTGGGTACCGGCACTGGCTCGACCGCCTGCACCCCGGTGCCCGAGAGCGGGAAGCCGAACGGCTCCGCCGTGCCGGCGACAATGAACTCGGCGCTGCCCTGGAAATCGCCTTCTTCGTTCGGCGAGAAACCGAATACCAGGGTGCAGGACTGACCGGGCTCGAGCACGAAGGGCACATCGGCACAGTCGCCGCCGGTCAGGCTGAACGGAGCGTTCGGGCCGACAATATCGTCGATCTGCAGGTCGCCGTCACCGTCGTTGCCGACCGTGAGCTCGAATTCTCCAGTGTCGCCGACTTCGGTATCGCCGAATGCCCCGGATGTCGGAGAAAGCACCAGGTCACCTTCAACGCCCTGACCACTGAGCACGAAACTGTCATCTCCGTCCTGGGCATTGGACACCACGGTGGCCGTCTGCTCGAACGATCCGACGCTGTCGGGCGAGAAGGAAACCGAGAGTTCGCAAGCGGCACCAGCCGCCAGGGTGAAGGGCAGATCCGCGGCGCAATCGGCGAAGTCCAGGGCAAAAGGTAGCGAAACGCCATCGATGGCGTTCACTTCCAGCTCGGCATCTCCCTCATTGACCAGGTTGGCCGTCAACGGGCCGCCGGTCGCGCCCACATTGACGGCGCCGAAGCCGACATCGGGGCCGGCGCTGACCAGCGGCGCCACGCCGCGACCGGCCAGGCTGACCGACACCGGTTCGGTCGTGGCATTGCTGCTCACGGCAAGGGCGTCCTCGAACTCACCGCGCGCTTCAGGGCCAAAGGTCACCGACAGGATGCAGCTCTCACCGGCGTCGATCTCGAAAGGCAGCTCAGCCGCACAGTCCGAGAAATCGAGCGCAAACGGCGCGTCAGCGCCAGCGATGGCGTCAACCATCAGCGCGATGTCGCCATCGCTGCTCAGAATCACTTCCAGGGGGCCTGCGGCATCTCCAACCGAAACATCGCCGAAGTCCAGGTCCGGCCCCAGCCCTATACCGGGCTCGGGAACCTGCTGGAGTTCGACACTACCGGCATCGCAGCCCTCGCTTTCGGGTCCCGGACGGGCAAGGCCGCGCTGGTCGGCATCGAATCCATTGCCGCAACCCGACTCACCCAGGCTCACCAGGTTGACCACCGGGCTCAGCAGTGCCGGCAGGTGCGTTGGAGTCGCACCGCCATTGTCGCCCAGGGCTCCGAGCTCGGGGTCGAGCCCAAGCACATCGCTGGTCGCTGTATCGGGCAGGAAGTTGCCGCTGTCGGGCTCACTGCCGATCAGGCTGTAGGCGACTTCGAAAGTCGTGTTGGCCGGATCGCGTTCGCCACGGTCTTCACGACTCGCCAACCGCTGCCCGAACCCTTCGGGTGTGCGTTCATTCGCACGAATCCGCTCCATCAGGGTGCTGACGGCCGCATCGAACCGACGATCCATTGATTCCTCGCCAATCATTCCGCCGGCAGAGAGGTCCGGCGAATCCACCTCGGCGGTATTGCCCGCAATGATGCTGTTGGCGATGAACAGCGTGTTGGGGTCCTGAAAGTTGGTCAGCACACCACCGCCATAGGAATACGTTGCGGCATTGGCGGTAATGGTGGTGCCCAGCAGGCCGG
>SKZJ01000213.1 GCA_007127425.1 Wenzhouxiangella sp. | reverse complement strand
GGGAGGCGGCCAGGGCAAGCGTGTCGACAATCACCGTCTGTTAGCCAGCGGGTTCGAATTCCAGTTTCCCGACTACCAACACGGATACGGAGCAATACTGTCGTGACCCCCCACAACGATATGACCGCCGCCATGGTCGAGCGCTTTCGTGCCGGCTTCGACCGCGCCGTGGGAGCCGGCGTGCCCGAACCCACCGCCATGACCCTGGCAACCGTCGACAATGCCTGCCGGCCGACGGCCCGCACGGTGCTGCTCAAGGACATGGACGAACAGGGTTTTGTCTTCTACACCAATCTCGAATCGCGCAAGGGGCGCCAGCTCGCTTCGCAGGCCGATGTGGCGCTGGTGTTCTGGTGGCGCGAGACGGCCGAGCAGGTGCAGGTCGAGGGTCGCGTCGAGCCGGTCACCCCGGAAGAGGCCGACGCCTACTTCGCCACCCGCCCGCGCGGAAGTCAGATCGGCGCCTGGGCCTCGAAGCAGTCGTTTGAATTACCCAAGCGGCAGGAACTGCTCGATCGCGTTGCGCACTACGAAAAGAAGTTTTCCGGCCAGCAAGTCCCCCGCCCGCCGCACTGGTCGGGCCTGCGTGTGCGGCCCCGGCGCCTCGAATTCTGGTACGGGCGTGAATCGCGGCTGCACGAGCGTATCTGCTTCGAATCGGTCGATGGGGAGTGGCACGAAGTGTTGCTGTACCCGTGATGGGGAGAAGCAAGCTCGAAATTCGAATATCGAAACCCGAAACAAGCACGAAGCCCTAAATTCGAAACGAGCGCTGCAACATCGTGTTTCGGTCATTCGGGTTTCAGATTTGTTTCGGATTTGGTGCTTCGGGTTTCGAGTTTCAGCGAATCAGTCCTTTGCCTTCGATGCGGTTTTACGGCTCCTCATCGAGCTGAGGCTGGGCAAGAGCCCTTGTTGTATCCTTGAAAGTCGGGAATGGCCGGCACCTGGAGGGGGTCCGGCCTGATCAATTGAACAGAGGGAGCTTCAGGTGCTGATCCTGCCGCTGGACAGAAAGCCGACACGCGAGAATTTTCCGTACGTCACGACGGTACTGGTACTGGCCAACCTGCTGGTCTTCGTGCTGCTGCAAGGCGGTGATCGCCATATCGAGGAGGCGGCCGCCGACCGCTACATCGATTCCGGCGTTCTTCAGATGGAATGGGCCTGGTACAACGAATGGGCCGAGTTCACCTACGGGCTGGATGTCGATCCGGAAGAGGTCGACGAGTGGCTGCCCCCGCCAGGGGAGGCGCACTGGGGGGATCGCCTGCGATTGATGGTGATCGACAGTGAGCCCGATTTTCACCGGGCACTGGAAGAAGGCCTGGTCATCGGCCCCGACAGCGATGAGCTCGCTCAGTGGCGCCAGGCTCGATCCGTGCTTGAGGCCGACCGCGAGCAGAGCTTTACCAGGCGTTACCTGCTTCGCTATGACGAGGTCTCCCCGGGAGGCTTGTTCGTGCACATGTTCATGCACGCCGGAATCGGCCACCTGGTCGGCAACATGCTGTTCCTGGTGCTGCTCGGCCTGTTGCTTGAACCGGCACTGGGTGGCCTTCGCTATCTGGCGCTCTACCTGGTCGCCGGTCTCGGGTCGGCCGGCGCCTCGCTGGCGGTCAACTGGGGCACGGCGACCGGTTCGCTGGGTGCATCCGGTGCCATCGCCGGCTTGATGGGAGCGTTTGCGGTGGTCTATGGCCTGCGCAAGGTACGCTTTTTCTACTGGGCGTTCGTCTATTTCGACTACGTGCGCGCTCCGGCCCTGGTCCTGTTGCCCTTGTGGCTGGGCTGGGAGTTGCTGGCCTGGATGATTTACGAAGGCAGCAATATCGCCTACGAGGCCCATGCCGGGGGCATGGTTACCGGTGCCCTGCTCGGGACGCTGGCGGTGTGGGCCGGGCAGGTGCGCCGCGATGCGCTCGATGCGCCGGAAGGTCGGGATGTGCGTGACGACCGCCGAGCGGTGGCTGCAGCCGAAAAGGCACTCGACGATCTCGAGCCGGCCAAGGCCAAGCGTTTGCTGCGACCGCTGCTGAGCCGGCATGCCGACGAAGTGCGTTTGTGGTCGCTTTACTTTGCAGCCTGCCGTTTGCGCTCCGACGATCCGGACCTGGACGTCATTGCCAACCGAATTCTGCGCCTGCCCGGTGAGACCGAACAACAGCGTGAACTCGTCATTGAGACCTTCAGCCAGTATCGTCAGACTCGGAACGATCGCCCGAAAATTCCGCTGAGCCACGCCGTTGTGCTGGCAAGTCGGCTGGCGCGGTGGGGCGATGTCGAGGGCGCCAGTTTCCTGATCGATCTCATGAGCCGCAGCCGCCGGTCCATTCCGGGGCTGCCGGAAGCTGTCGCCGCCCTGGCCGAAAAGCTGGAAGGCAACGGTGATCAGCGAGCCGAACGCTACCGCAAACTGGGGCAAAGGCTGGCCGCATCGTAAGTTTCTCTAGCCCGGCGACGTATCCCCGAAGCTGGTTTCGAAACGGGCCATATCATCGGCCAGCGGATGGTTCGGAAAGCGTTTTCTCAGTTGCCGGACCAGTCCCACGGGCCGGTCGGTATCTTCTCCCTTCTCGAGCATGCTCTGTGCGGCCAGGAAATAGTTCTCGGCCAGGTCCGGGTGCTGCCGATGGCGCTTGGCGAAGCCGCTGGTGAGCTTCAACACCAGGTCGTGGCGGTGCTGGGCAAAGGCCAGGCGGGCCAGCGGCAGCACGTCATCGGGATTGGTAACACGAAAGCCGGGATCGGCCTCAAGGCATTCCCTGGCCACATCCAGGGCTCTGGCGCTGTCGTGGAGTGAATGAATCAGCATCGGGATGTATTCGCGGCCGTGGTCGAGCAGGGCGTCCTTGTCGCCGCGATTGAGCAGCAGCTTGCGGTAATAGTCGTGAACCGGGCGTTCGGCGCCGTGCTGGCGGATCTCTTCACCGAGCAGGCTCACGGCCTGGTCGACCTGTCCTTCGCGGACCAGTGCGCTGGCCTCGTCGATCAGCGGGTTCTGGCTGTCACCGGCGCCATCACGAGCCGCCGGAGGCGCGGCATCGATACCCAGCTCATCGTGAAACTGGTAAAGCAGATAGCCCATCAGGTGGAACGAGGCAGCCATGAAATAGGCGCTGATGAAAGTCGATACTACCGAAAACAGCAGCATCGACCCACCCACCACCGGCAGCAGCCAGGCTTCGGCCTGGGCCTGACTCGACAACATCAGCAACAGGAAAACCGTTGTCAGCAAATAGGCCCAGCCGGTGGTGCGCATGATGTGGACCCAGGTGACCGGGTTGAGTGCCTGAACCAGGCTCTGGGTCATGGCGAGGGTCATCATCGCCGCCGGCAGCGCCAGCATCAGGAACAGTCCCAGTACCAGCGCAAAGGTCAGGGAGCCGACCACGCCGACAATGATTGCGTAGGCAAACCCCATGGCCAGCAGCAGTCCGATATGCTTGAACATGATGCCGTCCGACATCTGCGTGACCGATGGCGGTCCTTCCATCATGCCACTGGCGGTACTGCTCAGGATTTCGTAACTGATCTTGAACAGCATGGCCCATAGCAGCAGCCAGACGAAGAAACCCAGTACAGGCAGGAGGGTCAGTACCGATGCGGCGCTGATGAAGGCCAGCGTCGGTAGCACCCGGGGCTTGAACGGATAACGGAAAAACTGGGGTATGACTTGCCAGACCGGTTTGATCTCCGGCTCTTTTTCGAACAGCTTGCTCACTTGACCTCCCAAATTGTGCGCACTTTCTCCCTAAGGCGAATTGTAGCGCGCCCGGTGCGACCGATGACAGGTTGTGTTTCGATCGGGTCGAGGGGGAGTGGCGGGAGTACTTGCTCTGTCCGTGACTAGGAGAAGCAAACTCTAAATTCGAATATCGAAACCCGAAACAAGCACGAAGCCCGAAATTCGAAACGAGCGCTGCAACACCGTGTTTCGGTCATTCGGATTTCAGACTTGTTTCGGATTTGGTGCTTCGGATTTCGAGTTTCAGCGGATCAGTCCTTTCCCTTCGCTACGGCACCAGGTAATCCGCTCCCTCTACCCTTGCGCCTCCTCTCGAACTCCCTTTCGATCCACTGTTTCACCAAGCTCTTGTAGGGCTCCTGCTCCAGCGATTTCCGTTCATACATGCCGGCGAGCTGGCGCTGACGCTGGGCTTCATAGAGGATCAGGGCGGTG
>SKZJ01000288.1 GCA_007127425.1 Wenzhouxiangella sp. | reverse complement strand
CCCGCGAGCGCGGCTTTCGCCAGCCCCGGACCGATCGACTCGGCCACCTCATGTACCGTCACCGGGGACTCGAAATCCTTCCGGCTACCGTCTGGAAGCGTTATTTGAACCATAACCGCCTATTTTACCGCCAGTCGGGGGCGAGAGTGTAGATAAATGTGGGGGGAAAGGTAAAACGTGAAAGGTAAAAGGTGAGAGGTTCGGGGAGAGGAAGAGACGGAAGACGGAAGACGGAGAAAAGGTAAAAGGTAAAAGGTAAAAGGTGAAACGGGGGGAAGCGCCTGCCCCTCACCACCGTTGGTGGCCAATGGGGTGGCCCTGCCTTTAGATGGCCAGGTTCAATGGTGGAGGTATATTTGCGGGGGGAGTCGAATTCGTTCCAGCGTTTCTTGGGTGCGTCGATTTCGGTGACGCCCGTAGTACGGACTTTCAATCCATCTACTGAACCGAATGCTTCCCAGCGCTTTCTGAGTGCGGCGAAAGCGGCGTGCTCCGACGAACTATCTACGTTCCTGAATCTGTTCCAGTGCCGCTGAGAGCGTTCGGATCGGTGACGAACGGAACGCAGGAACCGGAGCGCAGGCGAGAGCGATGGGGCGGTTTGCCTGCAGGACAAGAAGCCCCTGAGCGAAGCCGTCGCGCGTATACCTTGATGGTACATGAGGATTTCGAGCACCGCCCGGCGCCGATCCGGGCGCTCTCAGGGGTGCTGGGGCAGATTCAGGTGGTGGGCGATGCTGGATTTGAACCAGCGACCTCTGCCATGTCAAGACAGCGCTCTAACCAACTGAGCTAATCGCCCTCACGAACCAAGCGCGAAAGATTACCAGAACATCCCCGTTCAGGCAACCGGAACATCACGCGCTCACAGTACGGAACAAGGGGTTGGTAAAATGCCGGTTCTTCGACCACTTCCCGTGCTCATGCCCGCATCCTTTTCCGTTCTCAACCCGCCGCGCTCGGCCGACGGCACCGTCGACTGGCCCCTGCTCGAGGGCCTGGCGCTGGCGCTGGCGCTGTCGACCCATGCTTCGCGCAAGGGGGGTCCCCTGCTGGTGGCTGCCCCCGACGGTTATGCGGCACGCAAGCTGCGCGACGATATCAACCAGCTTGGCGGACCGAAAGCCGAGCTGTTCCCGGACTGGGAAATCCTGCCCTATGACCTGTACTCGCCGCACCCGGACCTGATCTCGCGCCGGCTTGATCTGCTCGCGCGACTGCCCGGGATGAGCGAGGGCATCGTCATCGCACCGATGACCGCATTCATGCAGCGCCTGCCGCCGGTGGCCTGGGTACAGGGTCAGAGCCTCAACCTGAGCATCGGTGAGCGTATCGAACTGGAGTCCTTTCGCTCCCGTTTGCACGCCGCCGGCTATACGCCTTCCGAACAGGTCTGGCAGCCCGGCCAGTTCGCCGTGCGCGGCGCGGTGCTCGACCTCTGGCCCATGGGCCGGCGCGCGCCATACCGGCTGGAATTGTTCGATGACGAGATCGAGTCGATCCGCATCTTCGATGCCGAAAGCCAGCGCTCGACCGAAAAGCTGGAACGCATCGAGATGCTGCCGGCACGCGAGTACCCGTTCGACGAGGACAGCCGCCAGGCCTTCCGTCGAGCTTTTCGCATGCGTTTCGACGTCGATCTCAGGCGCGCTCTGCCCTACATCGATGTCGGCGAGGGGCACCACAGCCAGGGACTGGAGCAGTACCTGCCGCTGTTTTTCGAGCATACCGCCAGCCTGCCCGACTACCTGCCGGCCAGTCATCGCCTGGTCATGATGGCCGGTGTCGAGGAAGCGGCCAACGACTACGCGACCCGCATCGAACACCGCCATGAACAGCGCCGGGGCGATATCGAACGCCCCTGCCTGGACCCCGACGAGGTGTTTCTCCCCGCCGACGAGTTGATGCGTGCCATGAAGGCCGATGCCGATGTGCGCATCACCCGGCGTCAGCCGGCAAAAGCCGCAGTCGATGCACCGCCGGCCATCGACCTCGACCACGAAGCCGACGAGGCGGCAGTGAAACTGGCGGAATTGCCCGGACGCGTCCTGCTGGCTGCCGACACCGCCGGCCGGCGCGAGATGATCCACGACAACCTGAAGTCGGCCGGCCTGAAACCGAAACCGCTGGACTCCTGGTCGGCCTTCCTGAGTGGAGAAGACAAACTGGCGCTGACCGTCATGCCGGTCTCCAGCGGGATCAGCCTGCCCGACCGCTCGATCACCGTACTGACCGAGGCCGAATTGTTTCCCGGCCACACCCGCACCATCCGGCGCGAGCGGCGCAGCGGCCAGGACCCGGAAAGCATGGTCAAGAGTCTGGCCGACCTGCAACCCGGTGCGCTGGTGGTGCATCTCGAGCACGGTATCGGCCGCTATCTCGGGCTTGAGGTACTGCAGTCGGGCGACAGCACGGGTGAATACCTGTGTCTGGAATATGCCGGCGAGGACAAGCTCTACGTGCCGGTCACCGACCTGCACCTGGTCAGTCGCTACACCGGCGCCGACCCGGAAATGATCGACCTGCACCGTCTCGGCTCGGAGCGCTGGCAGCGCACCCGCCGCAAGGCCGCCGAGAAGGTGCGCGACGCGGCGGCCGAACTGTTGAACCTGCAGGCCCGACGCGCCGCGCGCCAGGGCCACGCCTTTCCGGTCGACCGCGGACTCTACGCCCGTTTCGCCGCCGGTTTCGAATACGAGGAAACCGATGATCAACTTGATGCCATCGAGGCGGTGATCGCGGATCTCGCCTCAAAGGAACCGATGGACCGGGTCATCTGCGGCGATGTCGGCTTCGGCAAGACCGAAGTCGCCCTGCGCGCTGCCTTCGTGGTGGCCGAATCCGGCCACCAGGTGGCCATGCTGGCGCCGACCACACTGCTGGCCGAGCAGCACTATCGCAACTTCGCCGATCGTTTTGCCGATTGGCCGGTCAACGTGCGCCTGCTCTCGCGCACCGGCAAGCAGACGGCAAGTACGGTCGCCGGACTGACCGACGGCACGGTCGACATCGTCATCGGCACGCACAAGCTGTTGCAGAAGGACATTCGCTTCAAGGATCTGGGCCTGGTCATTGTCGACGAGGAGCAACGCTTCGGCGTGCGCCAGAAGGAACGCCTCAAGGCGCTCAGGGCCGAGGTCGACCTGCTCACGCTCACCGCCACCCCCATTCCGCGCACCCTCAACATGTCGATGGCGGGCCTGCGCGAGATGTCCATCATGGCCACGCCGCCGGCCCGGCGCCTGGCGGTCCGCACCTTCGTTTCCGAATGGGATGCCGGCACCATACGCGATGCCGTCAGCCGCGAATTCCAGCGCGGCGGACAGGTGTATTTCCTGCACAACGAGGTGCGCACCATGGCCCGCCAGGTCGCCGACTTGCAGGACATGTTTCCCGAAGCGCGCATCGGCATGGCCCACGGCCAGATGCCGCCGAACGAAATGGAAAAGACCATGCGCGACTTCTATTCGCGCCGCATCAACCTGCTGGTGTGCTCGACCATAATCGAAAACGGTATCGACGTCCCCACCGCCAATACCATCATCATCAACCGGGCCGACAAGTTCGGCCTCGCCCAATTGCACCAGTTACGCGGCCGCGTCGGACGCTCGCATCATCTGGCTTATGCCTACCTTGTCACCCCGCCGTGGAAGGTGATCACGCGCGATGCCCAGAAGCGACTGGAAGCGATCCAGTCGCTCGAAGAACTGGGGGCCGGCTTCACCCTGGCCAACCACGACCTGGAAATCCGCGGCGCGGGTGAACTGCTCGGCGAGGAACAGTCCGGGCAGATCGAGGCGATCGGCTTTTCGCTCTACTCCGACCTGCTCAACCGTGCGGTCGAGGCGTTGAAAAACGGCGAGGAGCCGGACCTGGACGAACCAATGTCGGTCACCAGTGACGTCGACCTCCACCTCACTGCCATGATCCCCGACAGCTACCTGCCCGATGTGCACCAGCGCCTGGTGCTCTACAAGCGCATCACCCAGGCCGACACCGACAAGAAACTGCACGACTTGCAGATAGAAATGATCGACCGCTTCGGCCTGCTGCCGCCGGAGATCAAGAACCTGTTCGCCACCGCCGAATTGCGCCTGCGAGCGAAGAAGCTGGGTATGAAACGCCTGGAGGTCGGGCCGGCCGGTGGCCGCGTCGAGTTCCAGGCCAAGCCCGACATCGATATG
>SKZJ01000134.1 GCA_007127425.1 Wenzhouxiangella sp. | reverse complement strand
GTACTCAACATCGGCTTTCTCGGCTATGCCGTCGCGCTGATGAGAAGCGACGACGAGCAGTTGTCCATGCAGATGTTTCATTATTCGGTTGTCTACCTGATGGCGCTGTTCGCCTTCCTGCTCGTCGACCATTACCTTTTCGATTCCCCGAGAGTGATCACATGACCGATACCCGCAAGGCATCGACCCCGTTGCACCGCCTCGAGTCGCACGACGACTTCATCGACCGTCACATCGGGCCGCGACAGTCCGACATCGCCGCCATGCTCGACACCGTGGGTGCCGAATCCACCGAAGCGCTGATGCTCGAAACCATGCCCGGCAGCATCCGCCAGGAGCGGCCGCTGAATCTGCCCAGGAGCGACAACGAGGAACGCGTGCTCGAACAGATTCGCGGCATGGCCGATCACAACACGGTCAACCACAGCATGATCGGTCTGGGCTACCACCCGACCATCACGCCGCCGGTGATTCTGAGAAACGTGCTGGAAAACCCCGGCTGGTATACCGCCTACACGCCCTACCAGGCCGAAATCTCGCAGGGCCGTCTCGAAGGCCTGCTCAACTTCCAGCAGATGGTCATGGACCTGACCGGCATGGAGCTGGCCAATGCCTCGCTGCTCGACGAGGCCACCGCCGCGGCCGAGGCCATGGCCATGCTCAAGCGTGTCAACCGCAAGAACAAGAGCAATGTCTTCCTGGTCGACGGCAACTGCCTGCCGCAGACTATCGATGTAGTCGCCAACCGCGCCCGTCACCTGGATCTCGAAGTGCAGGTCTGTGACGACCTCGAACAGGCGCTGGCCGATACCGACTGCTTCGGCATTCTCCTTCAGTACCCCGGCGCCAACGGACAGGTGGCCGAGCTCGACGGCCTGATCGCCAAGGCGCACGAAAAGGGCGCCCTGGCCGCCGTGGCCGCCGACCTGATGGCCCTGGTGCTGTTGAAAAGCCCCGGTGAAGCCGGCGCCGACTGTGTGGTCGGCTCCGCCCAGCGCTTCGGCGTTCCCATGGCCTACGGTGGACCGCACGCGGCCTTCTTCGCCACCCGCGAGGACTACCGCCGCAGCGTCCCCGGTCGCATCATCGGCGTGTCGAAGGACCGCCACGACAGCCCGGCACTGCGCATGGCGCTGCAAACGCGCGAGCAGCACATCCGCCGCGAAAAGGCGATGAGCAACATCTGCACCGCCCAGGCCCTGCTCGCAGTCATGGCCGGATTTTACGCCGTCTGGCACGGCCCGGCAGGCCTGAAGAAGATCGCCGGTCGCATTCACCGCCATGCCTGCATCCTTGCTCACGGGATCCGTCGTGCCGGTTTCGAGCTGGAAAACGAGCACTTCTTCGACACCCTGTCGGTTCGCGTCGACGAACCCCAACGCCAGGCCGTTCTCCATCGTGCCCATGAGGCCGGCATCAACCTGCGCGCCGACCGCGACGGCTTCATCGGCCTGTCGGTCAACGAGCGGACGCGCAAGCACCACATCGCCAGCCTGCTGGAGTTATTCGACAACGACACCGCCGACGTACCGGCCATCGACGCCGAACTGGGCGATAACGGCACCGCCGTCCCCGCCTCGCTTGAACGCCAGGACGGCATCCTCGAACACGAGGTCTTCGGCCTGTACCACTCCGAAACCGAAATGCTGCGCTATCTCAAGCGCCTGGAGAACAAGGACCTCAGCCTGGCCCACGCCATGATTCCGCTGGGTTCGTGCACCATGAAGCTCAACGCCACCGCCGAGATGATCCCGGTGACCTGGCCGGAGTTCGCTGAACTGCACCCCTTCTGCCCCTGGAACCAGGCGCGCGGCTACCACCAGTTGATTGACGAGTTGTCGGGCTGGCTGGCCGAGATCACCGGTTTCGCCGCCGTCTCGCTGCAGCCCAACGCCGGCTCGCAGGGCGAGTATGCCGGCCTGCTGGCAATCAAGGGCTGGCACGAGTCGCGCGGTGAAGCGCATCGCAAGGTCTGCCTGATCCCCTCGTCGGCCCACGGCACCAACCCGGCCAGCGCACAGATGACCGGCATGGATATCGTCGTGGTCAAGTGCGACAAACAGGGCAATATCGACCTGGAAGATCTGGAAGGCAAGATCGAGAAGCATCGCGAGAAGCTGGCCGCGCTGATGATCACCTACCCTTCAACCCATGGCGTGTTTGAGGAAGACGTGGTCACCATCTGCAACAAGGTGCGTGCCGCCGGCGGCCAGGTTTACCTCGACGGTGCCAACCTCAACGCACTGGTCGGCTGGTCGCGCATTGCCGACTACGCCGACGTCTGCCACCTGAACCTGCACAAGACCTTCTGCATTCCTCACGGCGGCGGCGGTCCAGGCATCGGTCCAGTCGGTGTGCGCAAGCACCTGGTGCCGTTCCTGCCGGGCCACCCCAGCGGCCTGCTCGGCCCCGACCACGGTGCCAACCCCGCCGTGGCAGCCGCCCCCTGGGGCAGCGCCGGCATCCTGCCGATCTCCTGGGTCTACATCCGCCTGATGGGTGCCGACGGCCTCAAGCGCGCCACCGAAGCGGCAATTCTCAATGCCAACTACATCGCCAAGCGTCTGGAAGGTCACTACGACATTCTCTACACCGGCCGCAACGGGCGCATCGCGCATGAGTGCATCGTCGACTTGAGACCGTTCAAGGAATCGGCCGGCATCACCGAGGAAGACGTGGCCAAGCGCCTGATCGACTACGGCTTCCACGCCCCGACCATGTCCTGGCCGGTACCGGGCACACTGATGATCGAGCCGACCGAGAGCGAGTCGAAGGCCGAACTGGACCGCTTCATCCGGGCCATGATCGCCATCCGCCGAGAGATCGAGCGGGTGGCCAGCGGCGACTGGGATGCCGAAGACAATCCGCTGAGAAACGCCCCGCACACGGCCCTGGAGCTGGCCGACGACGACTGGCCGCACGCCTACACGCGCGCCGAGGCGGGCTGGCCGGTAAAGGAACTCAAGCTCAACAAGTTCTTCGCCCCGGTCGGACGGGTCGACAATGTCTACGGCGACCGCAACCTGGTCTGCTCCTGCCCGCCGCTGGAGGACTGGTTGGAAGTTGGGTGAGAAGCAGCGGGTGGCATCTGACCGCTCGCGGCCCGAACGGGTGATCGACCGGGTCGATGCCTTCTGGTTCGGTGTCCCCAGCGTCGGTAGGATTTGCCCGTTGCCCGGTGAGGTCTGAATACATTCGATCCGGCAATCGGAGGGGCGGATGGTTCGGGGAGAACGTGTTGCCTGCTTCCGCCACCCGCTCAGGCCGCGATCGGTCAAATACCACCCGCTGTGAGGGGTAGGAGAAGGCTGAAAGACTTGTGGTGGTGCCGTATTGCCTACCCCATCAACCTACTCCCAGCCATCGAGTGACGAGTGGTCTTGCCCGGGGCCGGGTTCGATGTGACGGCGGGCGGCACAACCCATCCGTACTTGCGGCGCCGACGTGGATCAATCAACGGCGAGTCCGTTCCAGCGGCATGGCGAAATTCGACCGGCACCAGAACGCCAACGCGCAATGAGCAAGCACCGGAGCCGATCCACCTCGAACCCGGCCCCGGGCAAGGCCGCTCGGCACCCCGCCACCACCCGTCGATCAATCCAGCTTGACCGGCGCCTCGGGCCGCTCGGGGGAACGCGGCGGGTCGGACTCGATCTTGATCATGACCTCCTCGATGGTGCGTTCGAGCTGGCGATCACGCTGGTCACGCGGTTGGCGGAGAACCGCCTTTTGTGAAACAATTCACTTTGAGGGTTGACTGGCATAGCTGCTGGGGCGTCCGCTCGAAAGCGGGCCCGTCAGCGTCTGGGAACACATAATGAGACCAAGCCATTTTCGAGGGGCGCCTTGGCCCGCACAACTGCTGTTCCTGACTGTTCTCTATGCATTGCCTCCAGCATCGTTCGGCGGGGAGAGCGTTTGGGTCAGAGTTCACTCGTCTGTCGACCATCCGGACCTGGTCTCGACCCGCGTCGAGACATCTCTCGCGGATTACGGGCACTTTCAATGGGGGCAATTGCCGTCCCGGGACGTCGCGAAGCTCCAGCAGGCGGGCATCCGGCTGACCGTCATCGACAACCCATTCGCATTGACGCTGGGCGGTGAGACCTTCGACCTGATCGATCACGATGCAGCCGACCCGACATTCCAGCTACAGCCCGACGACTCTTCTCCCGGGTTTCACCTCATTCAGTTCAATGGGCCGGTGCGAAGCCAATGGCTACGCTCT
>SKZJ01000152.1 GCA_007127425.1 Wenzhouxiangella sp. | reverse complement strand
TGACCGAACGTTTTCTCGGCCCGGAAGCGACCCGACGCCTGTTCGAGGAACATGCCCACGCCATCGGCGTGAGTGCCATCGAGCGCATCCCGGCCGATGCTCGCCTGGTCGAGCGGGTGGAGCATCAGCTTGCCGGCGCCATCGGCTCGGCCTCGGCCCGGGTGATGGTGGCCTCGACGGTCGACGAGGAGCCGCTGGAACTCGATGATGTCATGCGCATACTCGAGGAAGCCTCGCAGATACGGCAATACTCGCTGGCGCTGGAAGAGAAATCACGCTCGCTCGAACAGGCCACCGAGGAACTGAGGGCCGCCAACGAAAAACTGAAAAGCCTGGACCGGCTCAAGGACGACTTCATGTCCTCGGTCACCCACGAGCTGCGCACGCCGCTGACCTCCATCCGCGCCACCGCCGAGATGATGCGCGACGACGTCGACATGCCGGCCGACAAGCGCCAGGAGTTTCTTGACATCATGGTGCGCGAGTCCGAGCGCTTGAGCCGACTGGTCGGCCAGGTGCTGGACCTGGCCCGCATCGAGGCCGGGCATGCGGAATGGCACAACAGCGACGTGAACATCGCCGAGATCGTCGACCAGGCCGTTGCCAGCATTGCCGAGCCCTACGCCGACAAGCAGGCAATGCTGGAGGTGCAGGGCGAACCCCGACCTGCGCTCATCAGGGCCGATGCCGATCGCCTGGTCCAGGTCCTGCTCAATCTGTTGTCGAACGCCCTCAGGCATATCCCGGATGATGATGGACGAGTGATCGTGACCATCGACGACCGGGCCGATGGCGTAAGGGTGACCGTGGCCGACAACGGTCCCGGGATCAGCCACGATGAACAGGCCGAGGTGTTCGACAAGTTCCGCCAGGTCGGCGATCGCCACCGCCGCCAGGGCGGCACCGGGCTGGGGCTGCCCATCAGCCGCCAGATCATCGAACACTTCGGTGGCCACATGTGGGTGGCATCCGAACCGGGCCACGGCGCCACCTTCGGCTTCCACCTGCCAAGAAACAGCGACAGCGATACTCGCGCAGAGACGCCGAGACGCGGAGAAGAGACTTGAGAAAATCAGCTTTTACTCAGCGCCTTAGCGTCTCTGCACGAGACACAAGGAGTTTCCGATGAGCACCATCCTGATTGCCGACGACGAACCGAACATCGTCATCTCGCTGGAATACCTGATGCAACGCGAGGGTTACGAGGTGCTCATCGCGCGCGACGGTGACGAGGCGCTGGCGATGATCACCGAGCACCATCCCGACCTGGTGCTGCTGGATGTGATGATGCCTGGCCGCTCCGGGTTCGATGTGCTCAAGGCGGTGCGCGCCGACCAGGCGACCGCCGCCACACACATCCTCATGCTCACCGCGCGCGGTCGCGATACCGACCGGGCCAAGGGCGAAGCGCTTGGGGCCGACGGCTACGTCGTCAAGCCCTTCTCCACCCGCGAGCTGGCCGAACAGGTGCGCGAGATGCTGGGGAAGAGCTGATCATGCGCCGCGCCGAGAAGTGGCTGTTTGCCGGCGTTGCCCTGGTCGGGCTGGTCTGCCTGGCCTGGCTGATCGTCGCCGGCGTACTGCTCTGGGCGGTGCTGGACCCGGCCGACTGGAATACGGTCACCGAAGCGCTGGGCGGACGCGCCGGGCTCCTGATCTTTTTGTGGGCCCTGGCGCTGCTGCCGGTCAGCGCCGTGCTGCGTCACCTGATCGCGCGCTACATCACCGCCCCCGCACGCCTGGCCGAAGCGGCACGACTGCGCCTCGACCACCCGGTCGACGAACCGCTGCAGGCCGACGGCAGCGCAGAGACCCGGCAACTGGCCGGCGTATTCAATACATTGATCGCCCGGCATCGCGAGCTGCAGGAGTCAACCGACCAGCGCGTGTCCGAGGCCAGTCGTCGCATCGAGCTCGAGCGTGGCCGCCTGGCCGCCTTGATGTCGGAGCTGCGCAAGAGCGTGGTGGTGTGCAATCTTGACGGCCGCATCCTGCTCTACAACCATCGCGCCCGAGCCCAGTTCCGGCGCCTGTCGGGAACGGCCGAGGTCACCGGCGGGGCAGAGCTGATGGGCCTGGGTCGTTCAATCTACACCGTGCTTGACCGTCGGCTGGTCGCCCATGCTCTGGACACCGTGCGTCGCCGTCTCGACAGCGGCACCGACAGCCCAGGCGCCCAGTTCGTGACCACCACCGCCGGAGGCAAACTGCTGCGAGTACAGATGTCGCCGGTTTCCGAGACCGGCGACGGCAAGACGTCGATGCCGCAATTGGCCGGTTTCGTATTGCTGATTGAAAACATCACCGAGGATATGCACGCCGACGCCGAGAAGGATCGAGTATTGCAATCGCTGACCGAAGGCAGCCGTGCAGCTCTGGCCAATACCCGAGCCGCGATCGAGATCCTGTCTGACGGAGAGGTCGATCACGCCATGCGTGAGCGCCTGCTTGGCGTCATCCACGAAGAGATCACGACGCTTAGTGAGCGTGTCGGTAGGTTGAGCGACAGTTCGGTGGCCCGCTTGCGTTCGCGCTGGCCGCTGGAAGAGATGCTCGGCAGTGAACTGCTCGACGCCGCCGTGCGGCATCTCGAGCAGGAGTTGTCACTGAGGATCCTGCGGGAAGGCAACGGCGAGGAAATCTGGGTCAGGGTCGACAGCTTCTCCATCCTGCAGGCACTGGCCCATCTTGCCGGACGGGTAGCCGAGACGCATGGCACCGACTCGATCAGTCTGGGCCTGAGCATTCACGGTGAGCGAGCCGCGCTTGACCTGCTCTGGCGGACATCCGGCGAAACGCGAAGCTCGGGTGGAAACTGGGAAGACGAACCGATGCGCACCGGCGATGAACAGTTATCGATGAGCGTCAACGACGTGCTCGATCGCCACGGCGGCACCTGCTGGCATGAATCGACCGGTGGCCTGGAGCACTGTTTTCGACTACTGCTGCCGCTGGCAGAGCCCGGCGAGCACCCGCCCACGCCGGCCCGGAATACCCGTGAGAGCCGACCCGAATACTACGACTTCGACCTGTTCGCCATCACTCCTGATAGCCATTCGCTCGATGATGCCGAACTGGCTTCGCTGACCTTCACTGTCTTCGATACAGAAACCACCGGCCTGGACCCGGCCCGCGACGAGATCATCCAGATCGGCGCGGTACGCATCGTCAACGGCAAGGTGCTGCGCCACGAATTCTTCGAACAACTGGTCGATCCTGGCCGAGCCATTCCGGCTGCCAGCATTGCCATTCACGGCATCACGCCAGAGATGACCCACGGACAGCCCAACCTTGAAACCGTTCTCCCGGCCTTCCACGCCTTTTGCCGGGACACGGTGCTGGTTGCCCACAACGCGGCTTTCGACATGCGCTGCCTGCAGGTCGCCGAAGGCCGCACCGGGGTGGTGTTCGAGCAGCCCGTGCTCGATACCTTGCTGCTGTCAGCCGTCGTTCACAAGCACCAGGATGAACACAACCTGGAAGCGATCGCACAGCGCTTCGGACTGCCGATCGTCGGCCGTCACACCGCCATGGGGGATGCCATGGTCACGGCCGAGATCCTGGTGCGCCTGATCCCACTTCTGGCCGAGCAAGGCATCCACACCCTGGGCGAGGCGCGTGCGGCCGCACAGAAAACCCAGTTCGCCCGCATGCGTTACTGACATCGACTGACTGCCAAAGGAGTCCGGACCATGAATGCCACCGACAACGCCACCGACATCCGGGAGTTTCTCGGCAGCGTCGCCCCCTTCTCGGAGCTGGAGCGCGAAGTTATCGGCAATCTGTCTGGATACTTGAGTGAACGGGCTCATGCCAAGGGCGAAGACATCGGGCGTTTCAGACAACCCGGCCGACACGGACTGTTCATCATCCGCGAAGGCGCGGTCGCCATCCTCGGCGAGGACGGCGAGGAACTCGAACAGCGCGGCGAAGGTGAACTGTTCGGCCATGCCATCGCACTCGATGGCGGCATTCGCGACTACTCGGTACGCGCCATCGAGGACTGTTGCCTGTTTCATCTTGATACCGGCATTCTCGACCAGGTCAGCCGCGAGCATGAAATCGTGCAACGCTTTCTTACCGCCGGGCCGGGGGAGCGCTTGCGCTCACTGGACCAGCGCACAACCGGCACGCTGGCCGACCTGGATACGCGCCAGCCGGTCACGGCAAGTCCCGACACCGCCATTGCCGAGTGTGCGGCACTGATGGCGCGTCACCAGGTCAGTTGCCTGCCGA